>JBCBDZ010000137.1:0-9253 GCA_038529225.1 Pseudomonadota bacterium
TCGCGCACCTCCCCGCGTGCGCGCGCCGATACCATCCTGCGCGCAGCGGCGTTGATGCGCGCGCGGCAAGAGGAGATTGCCCAGGCCATCACCCTTGAACACGGCAAGCCCCTGCCCCAGGCCCGGTTGGAGGTGATCCGGGGGGCTGAGTTTTTCGAATGGGATGCGGGCGAAGCGATGCGCGCCTATGGCCGCGTGATCCCGGCGGCGCGCGGGCACAAGTTCTCTGTTCATCACCAGCCCATTGGCGTGGTTGCAGCCTTTTCCCCCTGGAATTTCCCGATGAGCCAACCGGCCCGCAAGATTGCAGGGGCATTGGCGTCGGGCTGTTCGATCATCCTCAAGGCCGCCGAGGAAACGCCTGCTGGTGCGATCCACATTGTCAAAGCGTTTGAGGATGCCGGCCTGCCTGCGGGGGTGCTGAACCTCGTCTTTGGCAATCCGGCCGAAATCTCCGGCCATCTGATCCCGCAGGACCCTGTGCGCCTCGTAGCGTTCACCGGGTCGACCGCGGTGGGCCGCCACTTGACCACGCTGGCGGCGCAGCACATGACCTCTGTGCTGATGGAACTGGGTGGGCATGCCCCTGTGATCGTGTGCGAGGACACGGATGTGCAGAGCGCGGCCCTATCCGGGGCGGTGCGCAAGATGCGTAACGCGGGGCAGGTCTGCACCTCGCCCACACGGTTCTTTGTGAACGAAGACATATTTGATGCGTATTCAGAGGCGTTCGTCGCCCGTGCAGCAGCGACCGTGGTCGGAAACGGTATGGACGCTGGCGTTGAGATGGGGCCGCTCGCCAATGAGCGCCGCGTGCCGGCCCTGACGGAGTTGGTCGAAGATGCCCGCGCCAAGGGGGCAACTGTGGCCACCGGCGGGGCGGCAAGCGGCAATCGCGGCTATTTCTTTGAACCGACTGTATTGCTGAACGTGCCACCGGATGCACGGATCATGCAGGAAGAACCCTTTGGTCCCGTGGCGGTCGTGAACCGCGTGCCCTCGCTCGATGCCGCCATTACGGCGGCCAATTCTGTTCCTTACGGCTTGGCAGGATATGCGTTTACCAACCGTGCGGATTACATCGACCGCATGATCGACGAGGTCGAAGTCGGCAATCTGAGCATCAACACGCTGGAAGCCTCGATGCCCGAAACCCCCTTTGGCGGGGTGAAATCAAGTGGGACGGGGCGCGAAGGCGGAACGGAGGGCCTGGAAAACTACATGACGGTCAAGAACGTGTGGCATTCCGCTAAAGTCAGTTGAGGCAACACCGCTTCTCCACCGCACAAAAAAGACTTTACGATCCGAACAAGCGCCGCGACCCCCTGAAACGGAATTGACGCGCAGGTTCATGACTGGATGGTGCGCGCAGGTCCCTTTCCCGCTACACAAGCCCGTCACCCATATTACACCCCCCTTCACAGCTGCCCCCGCATCCCCCACTTTCAGGGCCAACGTACAGGAGCCGACCCATGCCAGTCGAACGCATTTCATTCCCCGGACACGCAGGCACTCTGGATGCGCGCCTTGATCTGCCGGACGGCCCGCATCTGGCCACGGCTGTCTTTGCCCATTGCTTTACCTGCGGCAAGGACATCCCCGCCGCCCGCCGCATTGCGGCCCGTCTGACCACGCTGGGGATTGCGGTGTTGCGTTTTGATTTCACGGGGCTGGGTCACAGTGACGGTGAATTCGCCAACACGTCGTTTACGTCGAACGTGCAGGACCTTGAGCGCGCCGTGGCTTACCTGGAAGACCGCGGCATGCCTCCCAGCCTCATGATCGGCCATTCGCTGGGCGGGGCTGCGGTGCTGAAAGCCACAGCAAAACTGCCGCAGATCAAGGCTGTCGCCACCCTTGGCGCGCCGTTTGATCCCGGCCACGTGACCCACAACTTTGCTGACGCCCTGCCCGAGATTGCAGCCAAGGGCGAGGCCGAGGTGTCCCTTGGCGGGCGCCCGTTTCGCATCGGTCAGGCCTTTGTCGAGGATGTGGCGGGCGAGGCGTTGGCGCCGTCGATCGCGCGGCTGCAAGCGGCGCTTATGGTGCTGCACGCCCCCGGCGATGCCATCGTGGGCATCGAAAACGCCAGCCAGATCTTTCTGGCCGCCAAACATCCCAAAAGCTTTTTCACGCTTGACGATGCCGACCACCTGATCACCCGTGCCGAACACGCGGAATACGCCGCTGACATCATCGCCACATGGGCCAAAAAGTACCTGTCGCTGAAACCGCCTGCGCCGCCGATCGGCGCGCCCGAAGGCATCGTCCGCAGTGCAGAGGCGGACCCGAACGGGTTCCTGCAGGACATCACCCACGGCACGCGCCACCATATTCTGGCGGATGAACCGCGCGCCTATGGCGGCACCAATCAGGGCCTGTCCCCGTACGGATTGCTGAGCGCCGGGCTGGCGGCCTGTACGTCCATGACCATCCGCATGTATGCCCGCCGCAAGGGCTGGCCGCTGGAGCATGTGTCAGTGGATGTGAGCCACGACAAGGTGCATGCACAGGATGCCGATACCCCAAGTGGCGACAAGATCGACACGTGGAAACGGGTGATTTCGCTGCGCGGCGCGCTGGATGGCGATCAGCGCACGCGCCTGCTGGAAATCGCCGACAAATGCCCTGTGCACCGGACGCTTGAAAAAAGTTCGACCGTGATCACCGAACTGGCGCAGACCGCGGCCTAGCGGCGGCCCCGCAGCCCGCCTCCGCCCCCGGCGGGGCGGTGTACGGGCGGGCGCGCCACAGGCGGGCGCGAAAATCCGGGGTCAATCCCGCCACCGGGCGGACGCACCGGCCGGTCAGGTCGATCAGGACGGTCGGGCCTGCTGGGCGGATTGTAGTCCGGGCGGTAGGACCCGTAATAGTAGTCATTCCACAGCAGCGAATCGTAATAGACTGTACCGGTCGTCGTCACACCAGTGCCGTCACAGCCCGCAAGTGCGAGGGTCCCGGCGAATGCGAGCGTCATCAGCTTGGAAGTCGTGTTTTTGCGCGTCATGGCTGTCACCTTCATCGGATTGCTCTGATCGACGCAAGCATGCGGTTGATATCCCCGACGGGCTCGGGGTCCGCGCCGGCCTCCAGCACGACCACGGCGATGACCATGCGACCGTTCGGCAGGTCAATGGACAGCGCGGTGAAGGTCACCGCCTTGCCGTCCCGCTGTCCCGTGCCCGCGATGCTGCGCGCGGGCAAACCGCCGATCTGGCGCGCTTGTGGCTCCTCGACTACGGCATCCTGCACCAGAAAGGGACCGATGTCCTGCAGGTAGGCCCTCGCCTCGTCGAACGTGGACACATCATGGGGAGAAATCACCCCGACCCAGATGCCCGGATGGGCATCCGGCGTCATGCCAAACACGCGCGAGACATCGCGGATGTCCGTCGCATCCGGCCCCGCCAGATCGCGCAAACCGCCCGTGCGCAGGGTCCAGAAATCGGGCACTTCAAGCTGAAAGAGCGCGGCGCCGTCGTCGTTGTAAACAACGGACGTTTCGGCCTGAGCGGTGCCCGTCGCCACACAGGCAGCGAAACAAACCGCGCGCGCTCCGCGGTAAAAAGCATTCTTATTCAAACCGATCCCCCTTGCCGCACCGTATTGATCATTCAGGCGCAAAGCACACCAACTGTCCAGCCACAAAAAAGGCCGATGCAGCGCACCGGCCTTTTTTTCTGCAAAATCAGTGCGATCAGCGCCGCGCGTTGCCGACCATTTTCCAGACCGTTGGCAGCAGAATGGCCGCAAGCGCCAGCTTGAGTGCATCGCCGATCAGGAACGGTGTCAGGCCCCACTGAAGGATCGGTTTGTCCCAACCGTAAAGCTGACCCAACCACAACAGGCCCGGCACATAGATCAGCGCCGTGCCGATCAGCATGGCCAGCGCCATCCAGACCACCGAACGGTCCCAGCCGCGTTGCGCCAATGCGCCCAGCGCGAGTGTGGCCAGCACGTAGCCGACCAGATAACCGCCGGTGCCGCCCATCATGTACGTGAGCCCATATGCCTCTGCCGAAGAGCCTGCAAACACGTCAAAGCCCAGCGCGCCGATGATCATGTAGGCAAGGATGGTCACCAGCCCCAGACGGGCACCATAGGCCGCCCCGATGGTCAGCACGGCAAATGTGCCCATGGTGATCGGTACGGGCCACATCGGCACCTTGATCTTGGCCGCAACGGCCAGAACCAGTACCCCGACCAGCACCAGAACCACCTGTTTGATGCGCAGGCCAAGCCCCTCATCGGCACCAAAAACGTCGCTCAGCACCTTGTTATTCCACGTTTGCTCCATGAACTCTCGCCTTGTCATATGAATTTTCTGGGGGTGTTGTGCCAAGCCGACCGATGTTCTGCAAGCGCAAAGGACATGCGCTCAGGGCCCATCGGCGCGGTCGTACCTGCTGATCATCACATAATCCTTGCGCGGCCCGGTGACGTCATAGCGCACCGTGAAGGCAGGCCATTCGCTGAAATCGTAACAGACAAGATAGGTGTCCGGGTTGCAGAAATGCGTGGCCTGTCCTCCGCCCGCGGGCACGGTGTGAAAAGGGCGCCCATCCTCGAACCGCACCGACAGATCATCGTCCCAGAGATAAGTGCGTTCCGCAGTCATCGGCGCAGCACCCTGAAGCTGCAGCACGCCCGTTTCGGTGTAAATCGCGCCCGTCGCCCCTGCCCTCCATGTCCCAATTCCGGTGAAAGAGGCAGGTGGCCCTTCCGCAGGCGTGATCTGGCGCGTGATTTCCCAGCGTCCCAGAAAGTCAGCCAGCCTTCGGTCAGTCGGCATATTGGGCCGCCGTGATGTCGTCCCGCTCTCCGACAAAACGCAGCGTGGCGCCGTCCCGCTCCATTCCGTAGCAGGCCCAAAGGTCATTGGGCGGCCACTGGCTGCAATACTGATCGTTTTCGACCCGCCAATTTCCCCAGCTTTCGCGTCCCTTGAAGGTGTAAAGCGTTTTGCCCGAGGCGCGGAAGTCTTGAAGCGTATCCACGCGCTGTGTCGGGTCGTCCTTGTCGAGATACTCCAGCGTGCGTCCGGTCAAGGCCTCGGATATCTCCTTCCCGCTCATCTTCACCCAGTCGGCGACGGCCAGGTCAGGCGCCCAAAGGGCAAAGATCAGGGCAAAGCGTCTCATGAGCGGGGATCGTCTTGTTGTTCGTTCAGCACCAGTCTAAGACCGCCCCGCACGCAAGCACAGTCCAAAAAAGGTGTCCCCACATGATCCCACGCTATTCCCGCCCCGACATGGTTGCGATCTGGGATCCGGCCACAAAGTTCAAAATCTGGTACGAGATTGAAGCCCACGCCTGCGACGCCATGGCCGATCTGGGTGTGATCCCGCGCGAGAACGCGGATGCAGTGTGGAAAGCCAAGGATGTTGAATTCGACGTGGCCCGCATTGATGAGATCGAGGCTGTGACCAAGCATGATGTGATCGCGTTCCTCACCCACCTCGCCGAACATGTCGGCAGTGACGAGGCCCGCTTTGTCCATCAGGGCATGACCAGCTCGGACGTGCTGGATACCTGTTTCAATGTGCAACTTACCCGCGCCGCTGACCTGCTGATCGCGGATATCGAGGGGCTGCTTGCCGCCCTGAAACGCCGCGCAATCGAACACAAGGACACCGTGCGCATCGGGCGCAGCCACGGCATTCATGCCGAACCGACCACCATGGGCCTGACATTTGCCCGCTTTTACGCAGAGATGGACCGCAACCTCAGCCGCATGCGCGATGCGCGCGCCGAAGTGGCCACCGGCGCGATCAGCGGCGCCGTTGGTACATTCGCCAATATCGACCCGGCAGTCGAAGAGCATGTCTGTGACCAGCTGGGCCTCGTGCCCGAGCCGATCAGCACGCAGGTGATCCCGCGGGACCGGCATGCCGCGTTTTTCGCCACTTTGGGCGTGATCGCTTCGAGCATCGAAAACATCGCCATCGAGATTCGCCACATGCAGCGCACCGAAGTGCTGGAAGGGGCAGAATTCTTTTCCATGGGCCAGAAAGGCTCGTCCGCGATGCCCCACAAGAAGAACCCGGTGCTGACCGAAAACCTGACCGGTCTGGCGCGCATGGTGCGCGCGGCTGTGATTCCGGCGATGGAAAACGTGGCGCTTTGGCATGAACGGGACATTTCGCATTCCTCGGTTGAGCGCATGATCGGGCCGGATTCCACGATCACTCTGGATTTTGCGTTGTCCCGCCTGACGGGCGTGATCGACAAGATGCTGATTTTCCCCGAAAACATGCTGGAAAACATGAACAAGTTCCCCGGCCTCGTGATGAGCCAGCGCGTGTTGCTGGCCCTGACCCAGGCCGGGGTGAGCCGCGAGGACGCCTATACTTACGTCCAGCGCAATGCGCTGAAAGTGTGGGAACACCGCACGGATTTCAAAGAAGAACTTCTGGCGGACGCCGATGTTGTGGCGGCATTGAGCGCCGAAGAAATCGAGGAAAAGTTTGACCTCGGCTATCACACGAAACATGTGGACACGATCTTTGCCCGGGTGTTCGGGGATTGAAACGCCAAGGGCGGAGGACACCTCCGCCTTACGGGCGACCGCGGTGAAATTATGCAGTAAGGCGCATCTGGATGCGCCCGCGACAAGAAATCCTTTTGAACCCGGCCCGTTCTGCCCTACCTTCGCCTCACCGCAAACCTGAAGGAGACGACTGATGACGACCAAGACGCTCGCAGTGGCCCTTGCCCTCACCCTCGCCCCCGCTTTGGCGCTGGCCGAAGGCTGCAATTACGGCAAGATCGAACAGCAGGCCATGTCCTGCGCGGCTGGCACCACCTATGACGCAAGCACCAAGTCCTGCCTGCCAACAACCAGCTGAAGCCCCTTTGGTGAAAAAAACGGTTTCGTGATCGCATAAAACCGGGACGCGCGGGGTTATACCTTTATCTTACGCCCAAGCGCGTCCAACACCGGAGAGACCATCATGCTACGCACCCTGATCCTGACATCCGCCATTGCCCTGGCCCTCGCTCTGCCGACCGCTTCTTTCGCAGCCGGTGGTGGCAGTGAAACCAAGCCCAAGAAAACCGAGACCACCCAAAACTGCCTGAAAACAGATCAGTGGGACCCTGAAATCAAGAAATACGTCCGGTTCTCGCAGCCTGTGAACGGTGTGTGGGATGCGGACATTCAGAAATGCGTACGCCCCGACAAGACATCTCATCTGGACGGCGACACCCTGTACCGGGCGGTGCGCGAACTGGCCTATGCGGGCCGCTATGGCGAAGCGATTGACGTTCTCGACCAGATGCCCGAGCAGATGGATGATCGTGTGCTGACCTATCGCGGCTTTACCGCGCGCAAGCTGGGCGATCTGGAACAGGCCAACCTCTATTACGAGCAGGCCCTGACGGTGAACCCCGACAACATTCTGGCCCGTTCGTATATGGGTCAGGGCATGGTTGCTGCCGGTGACAAGGTCGCCGCGATGACGCAACTGCGCGAGATCCAGGAACGCGGCGGTGTCGGCACGTGGGCCGAGGCATCTTTGCGCAACGCCATTCAGTCCGGGACGACTTACAACTATTGATCCCGCCCGGTCAGGGTTGAGAGTTTTTCAACCATTGCGTGCCAGAACTGTCTGCAAACAGTTTCGAGGCAGGACATGAGCGATCTGGTACCCATGTCCGCCGCCCCTGCCATCGTGCAGTCGGGCGGCGGTTCTTCTTTGCCCCCCATGCGTCTGAGCCAGCGGGCCAAGGCCGCGATCGTCGTACGTTTGATCCTGAACGAGGGCGCGGACATTCCGCTTGAGGAATTGCCTGAAGAGTTGCAGGCCCATCTGACCAAGGCGATGGGGTCGATGCGCGTGGTGGACCGCGACACGCTGTCCTCCGTCGTGTCCGAATTTGCGGCTGAAGTCGAACGGATCGGCCTGCGCTTTCCTGGCGGCATGGCCGGGGCACTGACGGCCCTGGACGGCAAGATCAGCCCGCAAACCGCCGCCCGTCTGCGCAAGGAGGCGGGCGTGCGCGAAAGCGGGAATCCGTGGGCGCGCATTCGCGACATGGACAGCGACCTGCTGGTGCCCGTTCTGGAAGGAGAGAGTGTCGAGGTGGCGGCGGTCATGCTCTCCAAACTTGACGTGAAAAAGGCCGCTGTCCTGCTGGGTCAACTGCCCGGACCACGGGCGCGCCAGATCACCTATGCCGTGTCCAAGACCGGGGCGATCAGCCCCGAAGCGGTGGAACGCATAGGCCTGTCGCTGGCCGCCCAGCTGGACGCGCGCCCGGTCAGCGCCTTTGACGATGGCCCCGTCGAACGTGTGGGCGCGATCCTGAATTCCTCCACATCCATGACCCGCGATGATGTTCTCGCAGGCCTTGATGAGACGGATGAAGGGTTCGCCAACGCAGTGCGCAAGGCCATTTTCACCTTTGGCAACATCCCCGAACGCATTGCCCCGCGCGACATTCCCCGCATCCTGCGCGATATCGAACAGGCCGATCTGGTCACCGCCCTTGCAGGCGCCGGGTCCATGGGGATGGAGGCCAGCGTGGAGTTCATTCTCGAAAACATGTCCGCCCGCCTCGCCGATCAACTGCGCGAAGAAGTGGCAGAGGCCGGCACGCCGAAACCGGCGGACACCGACACGGCCATGGGAGCCATCGTGACCGTGATCCGGGACATGGAAAAGGCCGGGGACCTAATGCTGGTCAGCGCAGATGAAGAATAACATGCTGCACATCCGCCAAGCCTAACGAACCCAAAGAAGCAGGCCACAAAAACCAGTCAGAAACACGATCCATTCCATCTTTACCGAGAGGGCAAAGTTCAAGTTCATCAACCCGAAAGGCGCGCGGAACGCGCAACGCTCTTCCTGAGACAGTTTTCGCCACGCCCAAGTCTCGAGCGTGAATTTGCGCCCGTAGATGGCCACGAAAAAGGCGAAGAACAGGGGAACCGCAAGGAACATGAACGCCATCGTCGCACCCGAAACCAACAAGGCAGGCACAACCATGCCAATACTGACCCACGGGGTGTCTTTCGGTTTGTCGACATCAGACATGCGCAAGCCCTAGCGATCGATATTGGCAACACTATGTCGGGCAGACCAGCGCCGCGCGACTTTCAGACGCGCCACGCAACACCGCGTTCCCTTTTTGACCAAAACCCACTAAGCCAACTGCATGACGCACACCCCTCCCCCAATGACCGAAACAGCCAATGTTTGCACAATTTCCCAACAACAATTTGGCTTGACCCAGCCTCCTTATTATTGCG
>JBCBDZ010000138.1:0-9253 GCA_038529225.1 Pseudomonadota bacterium
ATACACCTGTTGATGAAAAGACCTTTGCGTCACAGCTTGTGGTCGAAGGGTTCACCCTCAAGGAAATCCCGTCCATCATCTTGTTGGCATAGTAGCTGATCATTCCGACGATGATACAGAAGCCTACTGTCACACCAGCCGCCTCAGTGGGGGAGAATTTACCCGTGTAGATGCCCCACAGAACCAGACCGATGGCGAAAAAGCCGAGCCATGCGCCGATCCCTGTCAGAACGACGCGGCGGAACGACAGCCTAATCAGGAAGCCCCAGCCGTTGATCGTGCAGACGATGAAACAGGCCACCATCATCGCCAGCACCATCAAGGTGCCGGGAATGATGCCCGCGATGAACAGGTCCGAAATCGGCAGGTTCATCAGGAAGCCATAGACGATGAAGATGATCGACGGCGGGATAATGATCCCTACGCAACCACCGGCAGCAGCGGTGGCCGCAGAAAATCGTTCGTCATATCCGCCCTTGACCATTTCCGGGTGCAACATCGAACCGATGGTTGCGGTCGTGGCCGAGTTCGAACCCGAGATAGCGGCAAACAGGCCGCACGCCCCGAGAGAAGCCATCGCAAGCCCGCCCCTGAGCCACCCCAGACAGGCATAGGCAAAGTCCGATAGTCGCTTGGCGATCCCTGATTTGTTGATCAGGTCCCCCGTCAGGATAAAGAGCGGCATGGCCATGAGCGCAAAGCCATCCTTGAACACGTTGAGAAGTTCCGAGCCCGTGTTGTCCAGACCAAGGTCGGCAACGGGGCTTGCCCCGACGACCCAGTAAAAGATGACGAGGAGCACAGGCGTGCCCATCATGAAGAGGAAGGTCGCGGCAAGCGAGACAATCGTGATCCAGGTTCCGTCCGACATTTACGTATCCCCCCCAATGACAGCCTGTTCGATCATCGGACCGCCGCTGTTGTACTTGTTGAAATCCTCGACAATGTTTTCGATGGCACGTGTGGCCAAAAGGACAAAGCACAGCGGCATCGTGACGATGAACCACCAGCGCATGATGTCATCCGTACCCAGAACCAGCGCGAAGTTGTCGTAGGTGTTGACGGTCACACGGGCCGTCGTTGTCACGACGATCAGGCAGAAGATCAGCCACAGGCAGTTGTCAAACGTCAGCCAGAACAACTGGCCCTTGCGGCCCAACTTGGTTCTGAATTCGGAAAAACTGAGGTGCGTACGCAGGCGGATGTTGAAAGCACATCCGTACCACGCCATCACCATGAAAAAGAGTGGCGGGATCGTCGTTGACCACGGCACCTGAACAGAAAATACAAATCGCTGGATCACACCGATAAAGATGATCACGGCCATGATGATATAACTGTAAACAACGATTGTGCGCTCAGGAGAGCGTTCAAGCAGCATGAGAAGAATGGGCAGAAAGACGATCAGGGTGCGATGGTACCCGCCTGTTAAGGTCTTGAGGCCCTCCGCAACCGGATCCAGAAACGCGGCCGCCATCCCAAGGGTGATAATGGCCGCGATGATCGGGTGCGTGATACTGGTTAGGGATCGGCCAAACCGCTCCTCCAAACCCACGGCCAGCTTTTCACGGTAGTAAAAGACCATGGCACCGATCAGGGTCAGGGGCCCGAAAACATACCAGGCGGCGTCTGACCGATAGGCTTGCACGACACTGAAATTGATATCGCCACTCAACGTCGAACCGACGATGGTAGACATATCCGACCAGATTGACATCCGGGGATCCTCCCTATGTTCCGAAGCTGCCACATTGGCGCATTTGCTGCGCTCTTGGACAAAAAAGCCGGCTCCGGATTGGAGCCGGCTTTGTAGACATTAAGCCGAGGTTACGCTTTCCACCAGCGGCGTGGTTCGACGTTTTCTGGCAGTGTGTCGCCTGGGATCGTACGCACTTCGTCGTAGATCTCCTGGTAGGTGTCTGCGCCACCCTGCCAGCCATTGATCCGCTCGCGCCACTGCTCCCACAGTTGCGGCTGGAACTCTGGCGAACACATCTCTTCGGCTTTCTTGATCTCCGCATCCGACAGGAACGCGTTGCGCACGTTGTTTTGCGCAAAGATTGTGCCTGGCAGTTGCGGGTCGGACTGACCAACTGTCTTGACCAGAGCCGCTTCGTTGGCCGCCTGCACGTGTACCTGTGACCAGTAGGAGGATTCCATCACAGCGTCCTGCAACTCACCACCCAGGCTGTCGAACACGCTTGCGTTCATCGCCGTATGCTCGGTACCGCAGAAGAAGTTCAGGTGAACCGACTGAGACACAACAGGCGACATGTTGGCGTAGGCCACGGCCGATGCCCATGTCTCCGCGCCGTCAATCAGACCTTGCTTCAGGCCATCAAGCGTTTCTTCCCACGCAACCGGAACCGGGTTCAGGTTCAGAGCCGTCATCGCGATGCGACCCAGCTGTGTTCCCGTGACACGGTTTTTTGTGCCGAACAGTTGCTCAACAGACGTCACCGTCGGTTTGTCTTCCCATGCAAGACCCAGCTGGATCCCGCGCAGTTCAGCGTGGCTGAACAGGAACTTCAGGCCGTGACGACGCTCATAGGGCTCACGCAGCAGTTCTTGCGACTTGGGTGAGTACAGGAAGTGGTACTGGTCCGCGCGGTTACGGAACATATACGCATAGTCCAGAACGTTCAGGTACGGCGCGCCACCGGCAGAGTTCTGCGTGGAGGCGGCATAGATGTCGACGATTCCCTGCTGTGCCTTCTCGACACAGGAGACCTGACCGCAAATCTGGTTGTTGCCGATGAACTCGACGCGAATCTCACCGTCCGTGCGGCTTTCCAGATCGCGTGCAAATTCCAGCGCGCCAGCGCGCTCGATCAGCAGGTTTTGCGGGTTAAAGCCGGCGGCACCGAACTTCAGATTGAACTTCGCTTCTTTGGCAAAGCGTTTTTCGTAGGTAGATTCTGCCGCCTTTGCGAGGTTGGCTGCAGTCATTGCACCACCAAAACTACCCGCCGCCAAGAGCGTTGAGCTCATGCCGTAAGTGCCTGCAATCCTGAAAAAATCACGGCGCGAAACGCCCTTCACTCGATCAAGTATTCCCATTGTTTCCTCCCATAATGGTAATTTTTGATATTGATCTTATCAAAAAAGGCTAGATTATTATTTCCAGTTTTCATAGAACTTTTTCTATGCCGGGGGAGATTTTTTGAAGATGGAAGCGGACTATGTGATCGTCGGGGCCGGCTCAGCGGGCTGCGTTATCGCAAACCGCCTCAGCGCTGACCCAAAGAACAAGGTTGTGTTGCTTGAGGCGGGTGGGCGCGATCTAAACCCGTGGATTCACATTCCGGTTGGTTACTTCAAGACGATCCACAACCCGAACGTGGACTGGTGTTACAAGACAGAACCCGATCCCGGCCTGAACGGGCGATCCATCGAATGGCCGCGCGGCAAGGTTCTGGGCGGGTCATCGTCACTGAACGGTTTGCTCTATGTGCGGGGACAACCGCAGGACTACGACCGTTGGGCGCAGATGGGCAACCGCGGCTGGGGCTGGGATGATGTACTGCCCTTGTTCAAGCGATCCGAAAAGAACGAGCGCGGTGCCGATGAATTCCACGGCAACCAAGGGAACCTGTCCGTCTCCAACATGCGCATCCAACGTCCCATCACCGACGCGTGGGTGGCGGCGGCGCAATCCGCGGGCTACAAATTCAACCCCGACTACAATGGCGCAGAACAGGAAGGCGTCGGTTTCTTCCAATTGACCGCGCGCAATGGGCGCCGATGTTCGTCGGCTGTGGCCTTCCTGAATCCCGTCAAGAGCCGGGACAACTTGACCATTGTCACCCACGCGCAAGTGGAAAAGCTGGAAATGGACGGCCGCCGGGTCACGGGGGTGTCCTATCGCGACAGGGGCGTTAAATGGCAAAGGGTGAAGGCCAACAAAGAGGTCATCCTGTCAGGTGGCGCGATCAACTCGCCGCAGCTGCTGATGCTGTCCGGTATTGGCGAAGCAGCACAGTTGCAGGAACACGGCATTGACGTGGTGCAAGACCTGCACGGTGTTGGTAAAAACATGCAGGACCATTTGCAGGCTCGACTGGTCTACAAATGCAATGAACCCACGTTGAACGACGAAGTGTCGAGCATATTTGGCCAAGCCAAGATTGGGTTGAAATACCTGATGTTCCGGGCAGGTCCAATGACGATGGCCGCCAGTCTTGCCACCGGCTTTATGAAAACACGGGATGATCTTGAGACCCCCGACATTCAGTTCCATGTACAACCCCTGTCGGCGGAAAATCCGGGGAAAGGTGCAGATCCATTTTCGGCCTTTACAATGTCAGTGTGCCAACTGCGCCCTGAATCAAAAGGTGAAATCCGCCTTCAAAGTAAGGACGGGCGCACCTATCCCAAGATCATTCCCAACTATCTCAGCACCGAAACCGATTGCCGTACCATAGTTGAGGGTGTGAACATCGCGCGCCGCATCGCGCGGCATGCGCCGCTGACGTCCAAGATCTCCGAGGAATACCGGCCCCACGCAGACCTGCCGATCGACGACTACGACGCGACATTGGATTGGGCACGCAACAATACCGCCTCAATCTATCACCCCACCGGCACCTGCAAAATGGGCAGTGGTAAAGATGCGGTCGTGGACGACCGCCTGCGGGTGCACGGGATCCGTGGGCTTCGGGTGGCAGACTGTTCGATCATGCCGGAAATCGTCTCGGGCAATACCAACGCACCGGCGATCATGATCGGCGAGAAAGCGTCGGACATGATCCTGGAAGACCAGCAGGTTGGCGCGACCTGAGGTCCGCCAATATTCCCTCACAGTTGTGACAGCCTGTCACTCCCAGGGGCGCAATATGATCTTGGGGGCGGCAACACGGCCTGCACGCAGCTCGGCAAAGGCCTCTGGCCCGTGATCAAGGCTGCGCTGCTGCGTCCAATCAAGCGGGCCTAGCGACCCATCAAAAATCGCCACGCAAGTGTCGCGGAAGTCCTGTGACGTGTAGGTGTAGGTGCCGATAAACGTGATCTCCTGCAGGGTCATTCGCCTCACATCAAGCCCACCAAAGTCTTCGCCCAGCCCGATATGCACGATCACTCCGCCAGGTTGACACCGCTCGGATGCAATGGCGCGTGTGGCAGCATAGCCGACCGCGTCGATCACCATTGCGTACTGGTCGCCGCTGCTTGATACGGCCCGCTGGCCACATTGATCGATCAGAAACGCACGGCGCGCGTCGTTTGGTTCGGCAATGGTCACATCTCCAAGGCCCTGGGCCTTCAGCGCCAGCGCCGCCGCCAACCCGATCGCCCCGCCGCCGACTATCAGGGCGGTGTTGCCCAACGCCCGGTCCAACGCCGCCAGCCCCAGCTTGGCCGAGTGCCAACTTACCGAAAGCGGTTCGGCCAGCGCGGCCTTTTCCAGCGGCACGGCATCCGGCACGGTGATCAGGTTGTCGTTGTGCATCGCGACGTATTGGGCAAAGGCCCCTTCGCGCGGTGGCATGGAGATGATCATGCGTTCGGGGCACAGATTCTCGCGCCCGGCCTTGCAGGCGGCGCACACCCCGCAGCTGACCAGCGGGTTGATGGTCACCCGCTCCCCGTCGCGGGGCCCGCCTTCAATGATACCTGCCGCCTCGTGACCAAGGATCAGTGGCGCGGGCCTGCGCGTATCATGGCCCAGATAGGCGTGCATGTCCGAGCCACAGATGCCGGAGGCGACAATGCGCACCAGCGATTGATCCGGGCGCGCTTGAGGTTGTTCCACATCGCGCATGCACAGGGTCTCGACCCCTTCATATACCAGTGCTCTCATTTTGCGGTGAATCCCCCATCGACCATCAGCGTCTGCCCGGTCACGTAACCAGAGGCATCCGAACATAAAAACAGCATCGGGCCATCGATGTCCTCAAGCCGTCCATTGCGTTGCAGGCAGGTTTGGGCCGCATTGCGCGCGGCCCGGTCTTTGTCGGAAAACACGGCTTGCGTCAGTTCCGTCGGGAAAAAACCCGGGCCAATGGCGTTAGCGGTGATGCCAAAAGGCGACCATGCCTCGGCCATTGCGCGGGTCATTTGGGCGACTCCGGCCTCGGTCGTTCCATAGGCGATCCCGCCTGGAAAGGCGCGCGTGGTCTGCAGCGAGGCAAAGTTCACAATGCGCCCCCAGCCCTTGGCTTTCATCGCAGGCACTAGCGCCTGCGTGAGGAAAAACGGGGCCGAGATGTTCAGTGCAAGGGTCTGGTCCCAGCCTGCGGCGGTGACATCATCTGCGGACTGCCGGGTGTTGATGCCAGCGGCGTGCACGATGATGTCCGGGCTGCCGAAGGGGGCAGAGACGGCCTCGGCCAATGCCGGGATCGCCTCTCGCTCGGCCACGTCGGCAACCACGGCCGCGGCGTGCGGTCCGATGTCTTCCTTGAGACGGTCCAGTGCATCCGCGCGCCGCGCCACACCCACTATTCGCGCCCCCGCGCCAGCAAGCGCAATCGCCGCCTGACGGCCCAGCCCGGAACTGGCCCCGGTGACACAAGCCACCCGCCCGGTCAGATCAAACAGGGTCCGTGGGTCAGACATGGGCGATGCGGACGTTTGTCGTGACGTGTTCGTGTGGCATGGCTCGGTGTCTTACGTGTTGGGGTCCGCTCGAAACAGGGTCGATATCGGCGCTGCGTCGGCGACACTAACACACCTGAAAGAAAGTGCAGCACGAAACGGTTAGAGTGTGCCAGCCGCAACAACAGCCGCAGGCCCACAAGCCGCTGATGATGCCACCGCGCGCGCTGCGGAGGTGTATGGGCCGAGCGGAACCGCATGCTTGCGCTTTGCAGATCAGGTATTTGTCGGCATGCTGTGTTTTGGAACAGGATGTTCGCGAAAGGCGGCTGGGGATGGGCACAGAAATTGATTTCGTGATCCGCCATGGGCGGGTGGTGACCCCCCAGGGCATTGTCGAGGGAGATGTGGCCATCGCCAACGGTGGCATCGTGTCCGTCGGACCGCCTGTTGCCGAGGCCGGGTCGTCCATATCGGCGCAAGGAAAGTGGGTCATGCCCGGTGGCGTCGATCCGCATGCCCATATCGAACAGATGTCCGGCATGGGGCAGTGGAATGCCGACACGTTCGAAACGGCAACCAAATCCGCTGCGATGGGTGGCACGACCAGCGTGATCTCCTTTGCGGCACAAGGCCCCAACCAGTCGCTGTCCGACACCGTTGCAGATTACGCCGCACGTGCCACGCGAGGGGCGATGATCGACTATGCCTTTCACATCACGCTGACCGACACACGTGTCGCCGGCTTTGATGATGATCTGGCGGCGCTCATTGATGCAGGGCACCGCTCGCTCAAGGTGTTTACCACCTACAACATCCAACTGAATGATACAGAACTGCTGCGCATTTTCGCCCTCGCACGGCAAAACGGCGCTTTGGTCTGTGTGCACGCGGAAAATGACGCGATCATCAGCCAGGCCAAAGAGGCGCTGATCGCGTCAGGTCACACCACCCCAAGCGATCATGCCAGATCCCGCCCCAGAATGGCGGAAATCGAAGCGGTGGAACGCATATGCCGCTTTGCTGAATACCTCGACCAACCCGCGATGCTGTTTCACATATCAACCCGTGAAGGGGCCGCCGCAGTCAAGGCGGCGCAGGCGCGCGGCGCTCCGGTCTGGGCCGAAACCTGTCCGCATTATCTGTTCATGACCGAAGATGTGCTCGACAAACCGGGGCTTGAGGGCGCGAAATGGATGTGTTCTCCGCCTCAAAGGACCGCAGCGGATCAAGAGGCGTTGTGGCACGCGCTGCTGGATGAAACGCTCGGCCTCGTGTCCTCGGACCATGCGCCCTATCGCTTTGACGCAACTGGTAAACTTGCGGCAGGGCCGAATGCCGGGTTCCACCAGATTGCCAATGGCTTGCCGGGTCTTGAAACACGGTTGCCGCTGATGTTTGACGCGATGGTGACGCACGGGCGCGGCGGGCCCGAGGCCTTTGCCAAGCTGACGGCCACGGCGCCTGCGCAGCTTTATGGGCTGAAGCGCAAAGGGGCCATTGCTGCTGGAATGGATGCAGATATCGTGATCTGGGACCCGGACAGGCACGTGACCTATGGCGCAGATGACCTGCATGACAACGTCGGTTACAATCCGTGGGAGGGTCGTAATGTCCAAGGGTGGCCGGACACTGTTATCCTGCGCGGTCAAACCCTTGTGAAAGACGAAGCGTTCTTTGGCACGCCCGGACAGGGACAGTGGATCGACCGGCCCGAGCTTGCCACCAAACCAACCCGACACAGCGCGCAAGGAGCGGCCAAATGAACCGACCAGAGGCACCAAACGAACTGGCCATCACGTTTTTCTACTACCGTGATCTCCCTGCCGCGATGGCGTTTTACGAAAATGTGCTGGGACTTCCGCTGGCGATCGATCAGGGCTGGTGCAAGATCTACCGGATTTGCCCGGGCGCACATGTGGGCCTTGTGGACGAGACGAAAGGCATGAACAAATGGGCGCCTGTCAAGCCGGTGCAACTGTGCATCCGCGTGCCAAACGTCGATGACTGGTATTCATATGCCGAGGCGCGGGCGCTCGGCAATCTGTCGGACCTGTTTGTGAACGACGCACTTGGCATCCGCGCCTTTGTGTTCGACGATCCCGAAGGCTATCAGATCGAAATTCAGTCAGCGACGCGGCCCGGTGCATGAGCGCACTGATTGTCATCAACCCGAACTCCTCCCGAACGGTGACGGATGGAATCGATGCGGCCATTGATCCGCTGCGCGGTTTCGGTGTTCCAATTCGTTGCCTTACCCTGGCCGAAGGGCCGCCCGGTATCGAAAGCCAGAAACAGGCTGACCTGACCATCGCGCCCATGCTGGCCCTGGCGGCGGCGCAAAAGGATGCAGCAGGCTATGTCATCGCATGCTTTGGCGATCCGGGCCTGCATGCCTTGCGCGATCAGACTGCGCTGCCCGTCGTCGGCATTCAGGAGACGGCGGTGATGACGGCTCTGACGCTTGGGCAACGGTTCGGCGTGATCGCCATCCTGCCGGCGTCAATTCCACGTCACCTGCGCGCCTTCGGGGCCATGGGGGTCCTCGATCGGCTGGCCGGAGACCGCGCCCTCGGCCTGAGTGTCGCCGATCTGGCGGACGAAACCAAAAGCCTCAAGGCCATGATTGCAACGGCCAAGCGGCTGCGCGACGAGGATGGGGCAAATGTCCTGATCATGGGGTGCGCCGGCATGGCGCGCTATCGCGACCCGCTTGAAC
>JBCBDZ010000139.1:0-9228 GCA_038529225.1 Pseudomonadota bacterium
CAAAGACTCACTTCAGTTTGCCCGCCGGGGGCCAAATGCCTCTCAATGCCCGGTTTTTAAGCGTTAAGAAAAAGTGTTGACGTGGCGCAATCTATCGGCAATTGTTTCCGTGTGTAAAAAAGGGAGGACACTGATGTCTATCAAACGCACTCTGATGAGTACGGTGGTCGGGCTTGGCCTGACGGCTGGTTTCGCATCCGCTGAATCACTGACAATCGCGATCGTGAACAACGGTCATATGATCAACATGCAGAAAGTTGCAGAAGCCTACACCGCAGAAACCGGTGTCGAGCTGGAGTGGGTTTCGCTGGAAGAAGGCGTGCTGCGCGAGCAGGTCACGTCCGATACGGCAACTGGCGGTGGCCAGTACGACGTCATCAACATCGGTATGCAGGAAGCGCCAATCTGGGGTGCTGCAGGCTGGATCGAGCCGCTTGAGTTCGGCGCAGAGTACGACGCTGACGACATTCTGCCCGCCATCCGCGCCGGTCTGTCCTATGAAGGCACGATGTATGCCGCACCTTTCTACGGTGAAAGCTCCATGGTCATGTACCGCAAGGACCTGACGGACGCTGCTGGTGTGACAATTTCTGACAATGACAGCTGGGACAACATCAAGGCCGCTGCGGCTGCAATGCATGACCCTGACAACGGTGTTTACGGCGCGTGCCTGCGCGGCAAGCCGGGCTGGGGCGACAACATGGCGTTCGTCACAACAATGGTGAACTCCTTCGGTGGCGCATGGTTCGACGCCGACTTCAAACCAACCATCGACTCCGATGAGTGGAAAGCTGCCATCAACTTCTACGTTGATCTGCTGGGCAACTACGGTCCTCCCGGATCCGAAGGCAACTCCTTCAACGAAATCCTGGCTCTGTACAACGAAGGCAAGTGCGGCATGTGGATCGACGCCACAATCGCGGCATCCTTCCTTGAAGTCGACGGCGTTGCATACGCTCAGTCGCCAAACGCGGGTAACCCTGTTGGTGCGAACTGGCTGTGGGCATGGGCCATGGCGGTTCCAGCCGGGACCGAAAATGCAGACCAGGCCAAAGCGTTCATCGAGTGGGCAACATCCAAAGAGTACGTTCAGGCCGTTGGCAACCACCCCGACTTCGGCTGGGCCAAGGTGCCAACTGGTCAGCGTGCGTCCACATACGCCCTGCCTGAATTCCAGGCTGTCGCAGGTTTCGCCGCTGCCGAAATGGCTGCCATCGAATCCGCAGCACCCGAAGCAACTGACCTGAAGCCATATGTTGGTGTTCAGTTCGCTGCGATCCCAGAATTCCCAGAGGTGGGATCCGCTGTTGCACAGGAAATCGCTGCGGCTCTGTCCGGTGCCAAGTCGGTTGACGAAGCACTGGCCGCTTCTCAGGCTGCCGCTGCGGCCATCATGGAAGAAGCAGGCTACTAAGCTGACGCTTTGGTAGTCTCGGAAGGCCCGATCCGTTTGGGCCTTCCACCCCACTACTCACATCGCCAGATCGGCCGTTCCTGAAACGCACACTTGCCGACGGCGCAAACACCGACCATTCGTAATTCAATTGGAAACATTGCGGGCATTGCGCTTCGCAGGGGGTCTCTCGTCATGTCTAACAGAACGCTTCCACGCTTGCTCCAGTCACCGGCGGTCATCCTGCTGCTGATCTGGATGCTGGTTCCACTTTCGATGACGCTCTACTTTTCGTTCATCCGATATGTCCTGAACAACCTGCGCCGACCGGAATGGACGACGCCTGCCTTGAGCAACTGGCGTGGCTTTGGCAACTACGAGTTTGTTCTCAAGTCCAAGGATTTCCTTTTTGCCATTCAGAACAGTCTGCTGATTGTCTGCAGCATTCTTTTCCTGACCGTGATCCTTGGCGTTCTGATCGCCGTGCTGATCAACAAGTCTTTCCCGGGGCAGGGGATCGTTCGGGTCCTGCTGATTTCGCCTTTCTTCGTGATGCCTGCGGTGAACGCGGTTCTGTGGATCAACATGATCCTTGACCCGGTTCTGGGTCTTCAGGGTATCGCGGTTGCAGGTCTGAACGACATGGTGGCGGGGTTGCGAGACATGCCTGTCCTTGGCGCGTTCTTCTCGCTTTGGCCGGAATTCAATCCGATTTCTTTCCGAGCCACGCAAACCTCAGCCTATGCCGTGATCATCATGGTCACATGGCAATGGACACCCTTTGCGGTCCTGATCTTCATGACGTCTTTGCAATCAGAGGATCAGCAACAGAAAGAGGCGGCAATCCTTGATGGTGCAAGTGCGTGGTCGCAGTTCCGGTTCCTGACGCTCCCGCATCTTGGACGGCCCATTGCGATTGTGGTGATGATCCAGGCGATCTTCCATTTGTCGCTCTATGCCGAGATCGAGATCGTCAGCCGGGGCAATGGCAACAAGAACCTGCCTTACCTGATCGGCGAATTCGCCAACAACAATATCGGTGCGGCCAGTGCCACCGGTATCTTCGCAGTCATCCTTGCCAACATCGTAGCGATCTTTCTGCTGCGCATGATTGGCAAGACACTGATGGAATAGGAGGACAACCCAATGGCAATTGTTGCTCAAAACTCGAAATACGGACAAACGGGCCGCACGATCCTGGCCTGGGCCGTCGGTCTGTTGTTCTTCTTCCCGATCTTCTGGCTTGTCCTGACCAGCTTTAAGACGGATGCGGACGCGGTGAAGCCGGAATTCCTGTTCTTCTTCACGCCGACGCTGGACAACTACCTGAACATGACCGAGAACTACGACTATTGGCGCTTTGCCACCAATTCGGTCATCACGTCGGTCTTTGCCACGATCTTTGCCCTCGCGGTTGGTATCCCATGTGCATACGCCATGGCATTCAATCCGAACCGGGCGACCAAGGACGTGCTGATGTGGATGCTGTCGACCAAGATGCTACCGGCCGCCGCTGTTCTCTATCCGATGACCTTTCTGACAAAGAGCCTTGGCCTCTTTGACACCCACTTCATGGTCATTGTGGTGCTCTGTCTGATCAACCTGCCGATCGTGATCTGGATGCTCTTTACCTACTTCAAGGAGATCCCGAAAGAGATCATCGAGGCCGGTCAGATGGACGGTGTGAACACATGGGGCGAGATCCGGGAAATCCTGATCCCGCTGGCTTGGGGCGGCATCGCCTCGACCGCACTGCTTTGCTTTATCTTCTGCTGGAACGAGGCCTACTGGACGGTACGGCTGACCACCACCGAAGCGGCAACGCTTTCCAAACTCATCGAAGGTAACCGTGCACCGGAAGGTCTGTTCTTTGGACGCCTCTCTGCTGTTTCGGCCGCCGCTGTTGGCCCGATCGTCGTGTTGGGCTGGTTCTGTCAAAAACAACTGGTCCAAGGTCTCACCTTCGGCGCCGTCAAATAGGAAATGAATCATGGGACGTATTGTACTTGAAAATGTGACCAAGAGCTTTGGCGAGACACAAGTGATCCCGCCCTTGGATTTGACAATCGAAGATGGTGAGTTTGCTGTGTTTGTCGGGCCGTCGGGGTGTGGGAAGTCCACGCTGCTGCGGGTGATTGCGGGGCTGGAAAACACCACATCGGGCCGGGTTCTGATCGATGGTGAGGATGTCACCGAGGTTTCCCCGTCCAAACGTGGGCTGGCCATGGTGTTCCAGACATACGCGCTTTATCCGCATATGACGGTGCGCAAGAACATCGCCTTTCCGATGCGGATGGCCGGGATGCCCGAAGATGAGCAGAACAAGCGCATCGAAGCCGCGGCGGCGTCACTGAACCTGACCGACTATCTGGATCGCAAGCCGGGCCAGTTGTCGGGTGGCCAGCGTCAGCGGGTCGCAATCGGTCGCGCCATTGTCCGCGATCCGTCGGCCTTCCTGTTTGACGAGCCTTTGTCGAACCTCGATGCGGCCTTGCGGGTCGGCATGCGCCTTGAGATCACCGAGATGCACGAGCGCATGAAGACCACGATGATCTATGTGACCCACGATCAGGTCGAGGCCATGACCATGGCCAACAAGATCGTCGTTCTGCAAGCCGGCGTGATCGAGCAGGTGGGCAGCCCCTTGGAACTGTATCACAAACCGCGCAACAAGTTTGTCGCGGGGTTCATTGGCAGCCCGAAGATGAATCTGATCGAGGGTGCCGAGGCCGCCAAACACGGCGCGCACACCATCGGCATTCGCCCCGAGCATATCGAGGTTTCCACCACCGAAGGACCTTGGCAGGGCACGGTCGGCGTGGCCGAGCGTCTGGGCTCTGACACCTTCATCCACATTCACGGCATCGAGGGCTGTGATCCGATGACAGTGCGTGCCAGCGGTGATGTGGAGGTGCGCCACGGCGACACCATCTACCTCACGCCTGATGCGAGCCAGATTCACAAGTTCGGGGCAGACGGGTTGCGCATGGAATGAAACCTCTGGATGGAAAAGTTGCCATCGTCACAGGCGGAGCGCGCGGCATAGGTCGCGCGATCTGCGTTGCGATGGCAGAGGCGGGCGCGCAGGTCGCGGTCGCCGATCTCAGTCGTACGGATGCCCTTGAAGTTGCAGCCGCCATCGGTGGCATCGGCATCAAGATGGATGTCACCGACTTTTCCAACATCGCAGCGGGCGTGAACGAGGTTGAGCGCACCCTTGGCGGCGTCGACATTTTGGTGAACAACGCGGGCATCTTCAACATGGCCTCGATCGACAAGATCACGCCCGAAGACTACCGCCGCCAGTACGACGTGAACGTGGGCGGCACGATCTTTGCCTGTCAGGCTGTGGTCGCGCCCATGATCCGTCGCGGAGGAGGGTCGATCATCAACTTTTCCTCTCAGGCGGGGCGCCGGGGCGAGCCGAACATCGCCGTCTATTGTTCGACCAAGGCCGCCGTCATATCCGTGACCCAGTCGCTTGCCCTCGAACTGGCCAGCGAAAACATTCGCGTCAACGCCATCGCTCCGGGGGTGATCGACACGCCCATGTGGGATGTGGTGGACGCCCAATTCGCCACGTATGAAAACAAGCCGCTGGGCCAGAAGAAACGTGAAGTCGGTCAGGCTGTCCCGTTGGGTCGCATGGGCGATCCGCGCGATGTGGCTGACCCGGTCGTGTTTCTTGCCTCTGATGCGGCCCGGTATATCACTGCCCAGACGTTGAACGTCGATGGCGGCAACTGGATGAACTGATGTTGGATTCTGTACTAAAACTCTCGAATGCGGCCCTGAGCGACCTGCCGGTCGGTGTGAAGGGCCCCAGATACGAGCGTAGCGCGATCCGTCCGGGTATCGTGCATATCGGCCTTGGCAATTTTCACCGGGCCCATCAGGCTTGGTATCTGCACCGCCTCATGCAACAGGGTGAAGCGATGGACTGGGGCATTATCGGGGCTGGCGTGCGCGCCGGGGATGAGGCCCAACGCAAGCGTCTGGCCGCGCAGGATTACCTGACCACGCTGATCGAGCTGGACCCGGCAGGCCGTTCTGCCGAAGTGACGGGCGCGATGATCGGCTTTGTGCCTGTTGAGCCGGACAACGCCGCCCTGATCGCGCAGATGGCCGACCCGGCCATTCGCATCGTCGCGCTGACGGTGACCGAAGGGGGCTATTACATCGACCCGGTCACCAAGGCGTTTGACGCAAGCCATCCCGACATTGTTTATGATGCCGCCCATCCGCATGCACCGCGCACGGCCTTTGGCGCCATGATCGCCGCGCTGCGCCTGCGTCGCGATGCGGGCACCGGGCCGTTCAGTGGCCAGAGCTGTGACAACCTGCAGGGCAACGGCGCGATCCTGCGCCAGACCGTCGTTTCTCTTGCCCGCCTGTCCGATCCGGAACTGGCCGACTGGATTGACGCCAATTGCACCTTCCCGGATGCGATGGTCGACTGCATCGTCCCGGCGACCGGGCCCAAAGAGCTTGAACTGGTCAGAAGTTTTGGCCTTCAGGACGCCGCCCCCGTCACCCATGAGAACTTTCGCCAATGGGTGATCGAAGACAACTTTTGCGCGGGCCGTCCGGACTGGGACAAGGCCGGGGCGACCTTCACGGACAATGTTCACGGCTTTGAAGCCGTGAAACTGCGCATTCTGAATGGGGGTCATCAGATGATTGCGGATGCGGGCGAAGTCCTGTCGGTCGAGTTCATTGCCGATTGCATGGCACACCCGCTGATCGGAGACTACTTCCGCAAAGTGGCCAAGTCCGAGGTGGCCCCGCAAGTCGCGCCCGTGCCGGGCATGGCTCCGCTGGATTACGTGGATCTGATCGATCGGCGGTTCTCCAACCCGGAGATCGTCGACACGGTCCGCCGTGTGGCCTTTGACGGCTCTTCCCGTCAAACCGGGTTCGTCCTGCCGACCGTACGGGACGCCCTTGCCAAGGGCGCGCCGATTGACGGGCTTGTCCTGTCACAGGCGATCTGGGCGCGCATGTGCGAAGGCACCCGGCAGGATGGCTCGACCATCGCCCCCAACGATCCGATCTGGGACAGCCTGAATGCGGCCGCCAGGACCGCCAGGGGCAACCCCGACGCGTGGCTGGCACAGCGTGATCTTTACGGAGACCTCGCCGGCAATGCCGTGTTCAGGGACAGTTTTGTGGGTTGGCTGACCCTGATCTGGGATCAGGGTGTCGAGGTGGCGCTGAAAAGTTACCTGGACGGGTAGGGACGGATTGGCCGCCTCGGGGATTGTCACGGACGCGCGACAACGCCCTGCCAGCCGTCCCCAAGAATGACCGCATAGAGATGATCCTGCATCACGCTAAAGCGTGGTTCCGGCTGGCACCAGGCCGTGCATATACCCGGCTGTTGCGGCATTTGTGATCCGCATCAGAGGCCCGGAGCCGCCTGAGGTGGACGTGGCCGGTGTTTTGAGATGCATCAAAGTGGCGTCAGCCTGAACAGCATTCACACCGCTGTAGTGGATATGCACGTAGCCAAAGCCGCCGGGGATAGGCACTTTTGAGTCAAACCAAGCGACGGAGATTTCGACCTCTATTGTTCTGACGCCCGTGGTCCTGTTTCGGTAGGGAAACTTGCGCCCAAAGCGGCAAACGATAGAATTGCTTGACAACAGGGTCGTGAGGTTTGCAACTGATACCTCCGAATGCGGCAAGACATCGGTCCCTATCGTGTTGATTGATGCAACGGCTCCGTTCTGGAGGATCAGCTTGCAAGCCTTTGGCACATCACCAAATTTTGTGCGGTAGCCATCGAACGCCGCCTGTGTCAAACCGCCCTCGATCAGTTTTTCAAGTTTGTCGTCCCTTGGGTTCACGGCTGCTGCGAGACTTGCGGCGGCCGGTGCACCAAGGCTCCATACCCGGACGATGCAGTCCCTCAGGTTGTCTTTATACCCGGCGCGCAAAGCCGCCTCGGCGGCCTGGCGCTCCCTCTTACTCCAGGGGCCCTCCTTGGCCAGAATTTTCTTGAAAGCGGCGGCGGCGACAGCTTCGTTCACCGACAGGTCCGAAAACAGGGTTTTGCAAAAGCGTTTGCCGTCGCTTTCCGTGAATATAAAGTCCTTGGGCGGGTCTACCTTTTTCCCAAATCCGATATGCATCGCTTCGCACAGCAATGTGTGCCGGTCGTCTGTCAGGATCGCGTCGACCGTATCCACCCAAAGACAGAAACTGGCGACCAGCGATCGGATAGGGTCGAGATCGCGGCCATCAAGGACTTTATTGGGGACCACATCCGGAGCCAAAACGTGCAATTTCGTGTAGGCATCCAGCACAGTGCCGCCAAAGTCTTCGCCATCAAGATACTTTTTGCAGTCGGTGCGCAGCCGACCGACAATCGCGGCTTTGGCCTGAAACTGCGCAATCAAAGTGGCATAATCCCCCTCAAGGAGGGAAAATTCGTCAAGCAGATCGGACACGGCAGTGCACGCTGGCCCGAAAGAGGATGCATCAATCGGTGGGGTCGCCAGACTGGCACTTACCTGTGCCATCGCATCCCCAAGGGCCTTCCATTTCGGGTATTTCGATTTTACTTTAACGGCTTGGTCAAAGATCCGGTCGATCTCGGCAACACCGCCACCCGCCTCTATCGCGTCTTCAACTTCCTCTATGAACGCCTCGACTCGATCCGTCAGTGCTTCGACCTCGGGGGTAAAGTCGCCAATCGTTTCGATACTGACTGCAGCAAGTGCCGTGTCCAGTTCGGTATACGTCTTGGCAAGATACGTCAGCGCAGCACCACATTCGGTTGGCAATGCCATACGGAACGTGCGCACCGACTCTTCGGCATCATCCAACGCCGCGATTGCATCTTCGACACGTTCTTTTGCCGCTTCAAGCGCACGCGCCGCTGCGATCTCGATTTGATCCTGTTCTATCCGTTTGCGGCTGTCTTCAAACGCATCCTCGCTGCCCTTGTGGGCGCGGTCACGGGCACGGGCCTTGTCCCGACTCTTTTGTTGATCTTTCCATTTGTTGCGGCGACCACCACTTTTTTTGCGATCCCCTTTGCCCCGACCAACCGCATGGTCAAACGATCTGATAAATTCTTCGACAGCTTCTTCAGTCACGTCTGTTTCCTCTGGGCAGTCACAAAGAACGGGCGGCTCGAAACAGTGGCGCATCTCAGGCGGACACTTGTTTGAAACACCACTTCCGGTTTATCATTGCCCGCATAGAGTGTAATTTCCAAGAGATATTCGCCGTGTCTTCCTCCCTCACCGCAGATCAAAGCGCATTCATAAGCCGCTACATTGATGCCAAAACCGGCGCGAAGGTCGAAGAAACCGCCAAAGATGATCCTTTTCCGGCCATCTGGCGCTCGGCCGTCAAGTCATGGCAGACGTCCAGTGAACTTGTGGACCAGCAGGTCACCAATCTGCAGTCCCATTTGCGGCAGGCCTCTGACCCGCGTCTGAACGATATTGCCGAGTTTGGGCTGAATGCCTTGACGGGCAATCACAAGGTCCCTGTTCTGGCGGCAATACGCGAAATAGATTCAGCGCAACCTTCACCGGACCTGAACACTCTGAGCGATGCTGCCATCGCGTTCTCTGCACTGGAAAGCCATCTTGCCACTGACGCACGTGTCGCGGCCTGCGACAACAACCCGTTTGGCGTAAAGATGAACCTTGCGGCTACGCTTGGCGCGGGTTTGCAGAAACTCAACGCGGCGTTGTCCAAAGCCAATCAGTAACGGACCTGCTCCAATGGACAGCCAATACCGGCGTCTGAACTGTAAAGGGTGAGATGGTGGGCGACCCTGGAATCGAACCAGGCGTGCGTCTCCGCGAGGGAACCGC
>JBCBDZ010000140.1:0-9199 GCA_038529225.1 Pseudomonadota bacterium
CGCGATGCGTCAGATCCTGCGCGACTTCGGGCGAGAAGTGATACGGGAACTGGGGGCAGCTCATACCGCGCAAAGCACGAGGGCGCAAAGCTTGCCGAGATCAGCGCCTCGGCACGCGCTTGCGCGGTATGAGCTGCCCCCAGTTCCCGTATCACTTCTCGCCCGAAGTCGCGCAGGATCTGACGCATCGCGGCCAGAAAAATCTGATCCTTCCCACCGAAATAGTGATGCGCAAGGGCCGTGGACATCCCCGCCCGCTTCGCGATCTGGCCAACGGTCACATCCAGCGAACCTGCCGCCCCGATTTCGGCGATTGTCGCCTCGACCAGTGCTGCACGCCGGATCGGTTCCATTCCAAGTTTCGGCATGCCAACCCCTTTTGTCCCGCACCCCATCGGGACGTAGGCGATTTTTTATTGATCCGTCAATCAATAAAAAAGTCAGAGCTTGGTTGCTGGCGTCGGCGGCGTGAACGGGTGCCGCTTGAGAACCGCCTCGCGCCACGTAATGAAAGTGACCGAGGCCAGGATAAGAGCGCCGCCAAGGATCACCCAGATGTCCACCGGCTCTGCAAAGACAAGCGCGCCCAGCGCCACCGCCCAGACAAGTTGCAGAAACGTTACGGGCTGGGTGACCGTCACGGGTGCCGCGGCAAAGGCCATCGTCATCGTGTAATGCCCCGCCGTGGCAAAGCAGGCGACGGCAAACAGCAACCCCAGATCACCCCAGGACGGCGTTACCCAATCGGCAAGCGCGAAAGGGGCCAAGCCGATGGTCACGAAAATCGACAGCATAAAGACGACGACAGCCGGTTTCGCCTCGTCCGCCATGATCTTGGCCAAGAGGTAGGAGCCTGCAAAGGTGACCGCGCAGAACAGCATCGCCACATGCCCGGGTTCAACGACGCGAAAGCCCGGGCGCAGAATCACGGCAGTGCCAATCAAGGCGACGGCAATGGCTGCAATGCGCCTGAGCGCCAGCTTTTCCCCCAGAAACAGCGCCGCCCCGATGCTGACATAAACCGGAGCGAGGTAGTTCATCGCTGTCACTTCGGCGATGGGAATGCGCGTCATGGCGTAAAACCACAGGATCACGCCGCCGGAATGAAACACCCCGCGCAACGTAAACAGCTTCCATTGGCGGGGCGTTAAATGGGCCTCCCGCACCGCAGGAAGCATCGGGACCAGAAACACCAATCCAAGCAGATAGCGCAAAAACGCCGCCTCTGCCGGGGGCACGCGCGGCCCCATGTATTTGACCAGCGCCGTGACGGCGACAAAGCACAGGCCTGTCACCAGCATCCAGAAAATACCGATCAGTGGTTTGGGTTCGCCCTGCTGCATGGGCTATCAATGCGGGCTGGACGCGGCAGAGGCAAGCCCCTGTCACAAAGGGGGTACACTGCAATTCAAAGATAGAGCAACTTCAACGCAATAGCCCACATTGTTAAGGCAATTACAGCATCCAGTACCCGCCACGCCCGCGCATTGGCAAAGATCGGCGCGAGTAGCCGCGCGCCATATCCAAGCGCAAAGAAGAATACGAAACTGGCAAGCGTCGCTCCGATCCCGAACAGCAACCTGCTGTCATATTGGGACGAGATCGAACCGACCAGCACCACCGTATCCAGATACACATGCGGGTTCAGCCATGTGAGGGCCAAAACTGTCAGCATGGCCTCGCGCAAGGGCTGCGTGGTCTCATTGCCCAGTTCCAGAACCGCCCCGCCCCGCCATGCTGATCGCGCGTTGCGCCACCCGTACCACAGCAGGAACGCAGCCCCCCCATAGCGCATCACGGGCTCAAACCACGGCACAGCCTCTGCCAGAGCGCCAAAACCTGCGACCCCACAGACGATCAAGACTGCGTCAGACAGGGCGCAGGTCAGACACACCCAAAACACATGCGCCCGCCGCAGTCCCTGCCGCAGAACAAAGGCATTTTGCGCACCAATGGCCACGATCAGCGATAAAGATAGAAAGAATCCGGGTAAAAATGATGCCACTTCAGACGCCTTGGACAGTGCTCAGGCGGCCATACGCGCTGCAAGGTTTGCTGACAAGTGTTTACGAGCTATACGTTTTTTGCACACCGGGTTTGCACAAATAAACAGAGCATTCCGCGACACCATCCCTTATATCCGATGAACCCCGATGGCGATCTCTTGCCGAAAGGTGTCACCAGCCGATGCAATCACGGTGATCTGATCATAGATGATTAGCGTACCTGTTCATAATTCTTATGCTGGTCAAAGATAACAAGGATAACCTCCGATGCTGGACGAGACACATAGCGTTGACCTGACCCTTCAAGACCTCGAACTGATCGAGGCCGCCCTGCAGACACAGGAAAAAATCCTGTCGGTTCAGAGCCGCGCCGGCGGCAATGCCGCGCGTACGCGGTTGAACGACCTCAAAGGGCTGATGCGCCGACTGCGCCGCCAGACGCCAGCGCCCCAGGGAGCGGAATCCGGAAGTTGGAGCCAGGCCGCGCGCCAGTTGTTTTTTTAAGACGCCAATCGCGCACGTCACACGAAAAACGCCGCTCTGTGATCAGGGCGGCGTTTCTTGTTTCCAACCAACAGGCGGCGCACTACTCGTTTTCAAGCTGTGCCATCACCTCGTCGCTGGCTTCGAAATTGGTGGTGACCTGCTGAACATCATCGTCATCTTCAAGCGCATCCATCAGCTTCATCAGCTTTTGCATCGCCTCAAGGTCCATCTCTGTGGTGATGGTGGGGCGCCAGACCAGCTTGGTCGACTCGGACTCGCCCAGTTCGGCTTCCAGCGCGTTTGAGACGTCATTGAGGTCGGTATCCGCACACCAGACCGTGTGACCGTCCTCGCCGGTTTCCACGTCTTCCGCCCCCGCCTCGATCGCGGCCATCATGACGGTGTCGGCATCGCCAACTTCTGCCGGATAACTGACCGCCCCCTTGCGCTCGAACATGTAGCCGACGCTGCCCGTTTCACCCAGATTGCCGCCGTTCTTGGTAAAGGTGGAGCGGACAGTAGAGGCCGTGCGATTGCGGTTGTCGGTCATCGCCTCGACAATCACCGCCACACCATTGGGGCCATAGCCCTCATAGCGGATTTCCTCGTAATCATCCCCCTCACCAGCCTGAGATTTCTTAATGGCACGATCAATCACGTCCTTGGGGACGGAGTTGGACTTGGCCTCCTTGACCGCCAGCCGGAGGCGCGGGTTCTTGTCGGGATCCGGATCGCCCATCTTGGCGGCCACGGTGATCTCCTTGGACATCTTCGAAAACAGCTTGGCCCGGATCTTGTCCTGACGCCCTTTGCGGTGCTGGATATTTGCCCATTTGCTGTGGCCTGCCATGGGGGCCTCCTGTCTTGATGCGTGCGGATGATTGTGTGCCGCGCTGCTATACGGCAAGGCGACACCAAGGGGCAAGGACCAGAGTGCGCCACCGGCAGCACGTCCATCTTCTCTGTTTTAAAAAATCCTGGGGGTGAGCGCGCAAGCGCGAGGGGGCTGGCCCCCTGTCGCGATGCGCAAATAGCGGCTGGCGCTGCACGGGGCGCAGGCCTATCGTCGCGGACATGAGCACAGACCAGATCATCCTCTTTTCCCTTTTCGGCGCGGTCTTTGGCCTGCTGCTTTGGGGGCGGTTCCGCTACGACATCGTTGCCTTCACTGCTCTAATGATCGCCGTGGTGCTGGGCGTTGTCCCAAGCGCAGAGGCATTCTCCGGTTTCGGCCATCCCGCCACGCTCGTGGTCGCACTCGTGCTTGTGGTCTCTGCCGGGCTGGTCCGGTCGGGCGCTGTCTTTCTGATCACCCGCACGCTTGTCGATGCCAGCCGCAGTCTGGGCGCACATATCGCGCTGATGGGGGCCATCGGCGGCGTGCTCTCGGCCTTCATGAACAACGTGGCCGCCCTCGCTCTGTTGATGCCCGTCGACATTCAAACCGCACGCAAGGCCGGGCGAAGGCCGGGGCTCAGCCTGATGCCGCTCAGCTTTGCCACGATCCTCGGGGGCATGGTCACACTGATCGGCACGCCGCCCAATATCATCATCGCCTCGATCCGCGAGGACAGCTTGGGCGAGCCTTTTCGCATGTTTGACTTCGCCCCTGTGGGCGGTGTCGCGGCCATTGCGGGACTGCTTTTCGTGGCGCTCGTCGGCTGGCGGTTGATCCCTGCGCGCGAGGACGAAAGAACCGTGGCCGAAGAGGTTTCTCAATACATCGCCGAACTGACGGTGCCCGAAGGCTCCAAACTGGTCGGCGAACGCCTCGGCGCATTGGAGGAAAACGCCGAAAAGGCCGATGTTGCCATCATCGGTCTCATTCGCGACGGCAAACGACGCTATGGGCGGGCGCGCAACTCTGCCCTGCAAGGGGGTGACGCGCTGGTGCTTGAAGCAACGCCTGACGCTCTGGACGAATTCCGTGCCGCACTCGGCCTTGCCGTGGCAGATGCCGGCCGCGAGGGCAAGTTGAAGGCCGCAGGCGAAGGCGTTGAAATCATAGAAGTTGTGGTGACTGACCAATCCCGCCTGATTGGACGCACAGCGCAGGCTGTAGGCCTCAATTGGCGGCAATCCACCATCCTGATGGGTATTTCGCGTGGCGGCAAAAAGATCACCAAGCAAATCCGCAAAACCGAGATCCGGGCAGGCGACATCCTGCTCCTTCTGGTGCCGCGGGACACTGGGGCAGATGTTACACAGTGGCTCGGCGCCTTGCCGCTGGCGGAACGCGGTCTGGCCGTCACAGCGGATGACAAGGTCTGGCTGGCGATCGGGTTGTTCGTCGGTGCGGTGATCGCGGCCAGCGTCGGGCTGGTGTACCTTCCGGTTGCTCTGGGTCTTGTAGTCGTGGCCTTTGTATTGTCCAGGATCGTGCCGCTGTCCGAGCTTTACACGCATATCGAATGGCCGGTGATTGTTCTTCTCGGCTCCATGATCCCGCTCGGGGCGGCGCTGGAAAGTTCCGGCGGCACGGAACTGATCGCGGGGTGGCTGGTCACACTGACGCAAGGGATGCCGGCATGGGCCGTTTTGACCGTTTTGATGGTCGTCACAATGAACCTTTCGGATGTACTCAACAACACCGCCACGACAATCGTGGCAGCCCCGGTGGGCATCCAGATGGCCCAAACGCTGGGCGTCTCGCCCGACCCTTTCCTTATGGCCGTGGCGGTGGCGGCATCCGCAGCCTTTCTCACGCCCATTGGACACAAGAACAACACACTGATCCTCGGGCCCGGAGGCTATCAGTTCGGCGACTACTGGCGGATCGGCCTGCCGCTCGAAGTGATCGTGGTGGCTGTGTCGATCCCGGCCATCCTCGTCTTTTGGCCGCTCTAGAAACACCTGACCAACCGCAACGGAAGCTGACACGGTTCCGGCCCGTTTTGCGAATTCGGAAAACGGGCCCTGACTTGGCGTCAGGATTGCGCCACAAAGACCCGTAGGCTTAGGCTGCGCATGGGGGGAGACATGGACATTCTGATCAACGTTATACTGCCGCTATCACTGGCCATCATCATGCTCAGCCTTGGTGTTGGGCTGACGGTGGGCGACTTTGCCCGGGTTCTGCGCGCACCCAAAGCATTCGGGGTCGGCGCCATCGCGCAGATCATCCTGATCCCGCTCGCGGCCTATGCAACCGTCACCGCCTTCGGCCTTCCGCCCGCCATCGCGGTCGGCTTCATGCTGCTCAGCTTTGCGCCCGGCGGGGTGACCTCAAACATACTGGCCAAGCTCGCAGGTGGCGATGTTGCACTCTCTGTCTCGCTTACGGCAGTCATAAGCCTGTTCAGCCTCCTGACCGTACCTGCGCTGACAGCATGGGCCGTGGTGCACTTCATGGGCGACGCAGCGCCACCTGTCTCGGTCGCGTCCCTGACAATCGCAGTCTTTGTGATCACCACACTGCCCGTCCTGATCGGAGTCGCAATCCGCCACTTCGCGCCCCGTTTCGCGACCCGGATTGATCCGGTGCTGTCGATGCTTGCCACAGTCCTGTTCATCGTGATCGTCCTCGCCGCCCTTGCTGGCAACTGGGACATCTTCACCAGCAACCTGCCCACACTCGGGCCCGCCCTCATCACCCTGAACATTGCGCTCTTACTCATCGGTCTTGGCCTTGCACGCCTTGCCGCGCTCAACTGGCAGCAGGCCAAGACGATATCCATTGAAACCGGCGTCCAGAACGCCACGCTCGGGATTGCGCTTGCAGCCCTCATCTCCGGTCAGACCGAAGGGTTCAGCGAGATGGCGCTGCCTTCCGGTGTCTACGGGATCACCATGTACCTCGTCGCTGCCCCCTTCCTTGCGTGGTATCGCAGCCGCGCATGACCCGTGCAGATGCCATCATCGTCGGCTCCGGCCTTTCCGGGCTTGTCGCTGCCGCAGAGCTTGGCGACCGGGGCAAGCAGGTCGTCATCGTCGATCAGGAGCCGCGCAGTTTCCTGGGTGGTCAGGCGTTCTGGTCTCTGGGTGGCCTCTTTATGATCGACACTCCGGAACAGCGGCGTATGGGGATCAAGGACAGCCGGGAACTGGCTCTGAGTGACTGGATTGGAAGTGCCCAGTTTGACCGGGACGATGATGCATGGCCGCGCAAATGGGCCGAAGCCTATATCGACTTTGCCGCCGGAGAGATGCGCCCGTGGCTGCACGCCATGGGCCTGCGCTGGTTTCCGATTGTTGGCTGGGCCGAACGCGGGGGTGGTTTTGCAAATGGCCACGGCAACTCGGTTCCTCGCTTTCACCTGACATGGGGCACAGGGCCGGGCATCATCGAACACTTTGTGCGTCGATGCGAGGAACACGAGAAGGCAGGCCTGCTCCACTTCCACTTCCGCCATCAGGTCGACCGGATCGACATGGAAAACGGGGCCGCCAAAGGGGTCAGCGGCACCCTCCTTGCCGACGACACATCAGAGCGCGGGCAAAAAACCAACCGCGACCCGGTCGGCGACTTCGCCTTCCAGGCCCCTTCGGTGATTGTCACGTCGGGCGGCATCGGCGGCAATTTCGAAATGGTGCGAAAGGCATGGCCAACCGAGCGTCTCGGCCCTGCCCCAAAAGACATGGTCGCAGGCGTACCCGCCCACGTCGACGGACGGATGATCGCCATTTCCGAGGACGCAGGCGGCCACGTCATCAACGGCGACCGGATGTGGCACTACACCGAAGGGGTCAGGAACTGGGATCCGATCTGGCCTTCCCACGGGATCCGTATCCTGCCGGGGCCGTCTTCGATGTGGTTTGATGCCCGCGGCAACCGGTTCGCGCCCCCCGCCCTGCCCGGTTTTGACAGCATGGGCACCTTGCGCGAAATCCTTGCCACGGGGTTCGACTACAGCTGGTTCGTGCTCACCCAAAAGGTGATCAAAAAGGAATTCGCGCTGTCCGGCTCCGAACAAAACCCGGATCTCACCTCGAAAAAGTGGGCCGAGGTGATCAGGCAACGTGTTCTGTCGGGCAAGAACGCGACCGGCCCTGTCGAGGCATTCAAGGAAAAGGGCGAGGACTTTGTGGTCGCGAACGATCTGACAACCCTCGTCAACGGCATGAACCAGATCGCGGGCGGCAACCTGATTGACGCCATACGTCTGCGCACGCAGATCGAGGCGCGGGACGCACAGATCGACAACCCGTTCTCGAAAGACGCGCAGATGATGGCGATCCACGCCGCGCGCAACTATCGCGGCGACCGCCTTTTGCGCACCGCCAAACCGCACAAATTCCTCGATCCTGCCAACGGCCCGCTGATCGCGGTCAAACTGCATATCCTGACCCGCAAGACGCTGGGTGGCCTGCAAACAAACCTGGAAAGTCAAATGATCGGCGCAGACGGTACACCGGTTCCGGGCCTCTTTGCGGCAGGCGAAGTCGCCGGGTTCGGCGGGGGCGGCTATCACGGCTATAATGCGCTCGAAGGTACGTTTCTGGGTGGGTGCATTTTCTCTGGGCGCAACGCGGGTCGCAGTACGGCAATCGCCTGAACATCGCCCCTCGCACCGCCACGCAAACCGCCCATCCCGGCCAATTCAATCAACAAAAGACGAGGTCCGCGGTCGGCTCTGTCGTGGCCTTTCTGATGAGCGACGCAAAAATAGTTCTTGCCGAAACCGGTTTCGAAAACGAACGTGAGTCGTGGGGAGAAGATGTCTTGGCCATAAATGCAGCACCACTTTCCGGCGATCGCGCCGCGATGCGGGTCACAATCGGTGACATGGCGGCGGCGTTGGGGCTGACGAAATCCACCGTCTCGCGCGCGCTGAACGGGTACCCCGACATCTCTGCCAACACCAAACTGCGCGTCAAACGCATGGCCGAAGAGCTGAACTACATGCCGCTCAGCCATGCTCAGGCGATCAAGACCGGGCGGACGCGCTCTCTCGGGCTTGTCCTGCAACTCTCGGACCACGATTCGCAGCGCCCTTTTCTTGCTGAATTCCTTGCGGGCGTGTCCGAAGGGGCCAGCACCGAAGGCTACACCCTGACCGTCGCGTCGGCCGACAATGACCTGCACCTGATCGAAACGTTCCGCAATTTGCTGCGCGACGGCAAAGCGGACGGGTTCATCCTGCCGCGTGCCATGGTTGACGACCTACGGGTCAGTATGTTTCGCGACGCGGACGTGCCGTTTGTTCTTTATGGGCGGCAGGACAACGACACGGGATGTGCGTGGTTTGACGTGCGCGGCGAAGACGCCATGCACAACGCGGTCGTGCACCTCGCACAACTGGGCCACCAGCGAATCGGGTTCATCAACGGCGGTCTGATCTACAACTACGCAGGGCTGCGACGGGACGGTTTCGCGCGCGGCATGGCCGCATGCGGTCTGAAAATTGCACGGGAGCATGTTTTTGAGGACGCAGTGACCGCAGAGGATGGGATGCGTGTCGGCGCACAGCTTCTTGATTTGCCAAACCCACCAACTGCGATCGTGTGCGCCGTCGATCGGGTCGCCCTCGGCGTCTACAAAGCGGCCGCGGCACGGGGGCTCAAGATCGGGACGGACCTTTCGGTGGTGGCCTATGACGGCATTCACGAGGGCGGGCATGCACAACCACCGCTCACAACCTATTCCGTCGACAACAGACAGGCTGGCGTCCGCCTTGCCACCCTGCTCATTCGCCGCATCGCCGGAGAGGCCCCAGAGGCCCTGCGCGAAACAGTGGCTGCAACATTCCTGGAACGCGGATCCACCG
>JBCBDZ010000141.1:0-9191 GCA_038529225.1 Pseudomonadota bacterium
CAGGACCCTGAGCCACTGAGATATACAATCAGCAAGAAACTGCCCGGTGGCCACCTGCTGAATGCCGGTGCTGCGGCCCTGTCAGTGATCTTGCTGATTGTATATCTCAGTGGCTCAGGGTCCTGGGCGCTGGTCCTGCTGACGCTGGCGGGCCTGTTCATCGGCTATCACCTGATCATGGGGATCGGGGGGGCGGACATGCCGGTCGTGGTCTCCATGCTGAACAGCTATTCCGGCTGGGCGGCGGCGGCCATCGGCTTCTCGCTTGGCAATGATCTGTTGATCGTTGTGGGTGCGCTGGTGGGCTCGTCCGGTGCGATCCTGTCCTACATCATGTGCAAGGCGATGAACCGGTCGTTCGTGTCTGTGATCCTTGGCGGCTTTGGCGGCCCAGCAGGCGAGCAGATGGCGGTTGAGGGCGAACAGATCGCCATTGAGGCGGACGGTGTCGCCACGGCCCTGAACGAGGCCGACAGCGTTGTGATCATCCCCGGCTACGGCATGGCGGTGGCGCAGGCCCAGCAGGGCGTGGCCGAGTTGACACGCAAGTTGCGCAGCAAAGGCAAGACTGTGCGCTTTGCCATCCACCCGGTTGCGGGCCGTCTGCCCGGCCACATGAACGTGCTGCTGGCCGAAGCCAAGGTGCCTTACGACATCGTGCTGGAGATGGACGAGATCAACGATGACTTCCCGGACACCGACGTGGCCATTGTCATCGGCTCGAACGACATCGTGAACCCTGCGGCACAGGACGATCCGAACTCGCCCATCGCAGGAATGCCTGTGCTGGAGTGCTGGAAGGCCAAACAGGTGTTCGTGTCCAAACGCGGGCAGGGCACCGGGTATTCCGGTATCGAAAACCCGCTGTTCTTCAAGGACAACACGCGGATGTTCTATGGTGATGCCAAGGCCTCGATCGACAAGCTGTTGCCGATGATTGAGTGACATGTCGCGGTGACGACCTGCCTGGTCGACGCCCTGAACAAAGTGCACCGCCCCTCGCAAAAGGGGCGGTGCTTTTTTGTCCGCATGTGAGTGGTGGACGTCTTAACGATTGCGCGATCGCGTCATGTTCAGGCTGGCTCCGGATGGACGGGAGACATTGCGCGTGACCGTGGCGCCGTTTGCATCGGCAAAGCGGCTGCGGCTGGCCTCAAATGTTCTGCCATTGGCTGTGGTGTAGCTGCGCACCGTCTCGCAACTGCGCGATCCCGCGTCCGTCGTACAGGCGACGCTGCCGCCCCCGCTGCCCCCTTGCGGGCCGGTCACTGTCCAGCTTTGTGCATGCGCACCAGAAGTCAGCGCAAGGCACATCACGAAGGTCGTTCTGATCATTGTTTTCAGCTCTCCTGTTGTGGTGTGTCCTGACTAAACGCGGCGCGGGCCGGTTTCCGTCGCGCACGCGCGCAATTTTTTTCGCAGGTGCCGCATGTGTGTTTCCCCGTTGCATCGGGCAGGGCAGGCAACGAATGATGCGTTCAACACGGGATTTGGTGCTGCGCAGGCCGCGAACTGCATGAATTTCCACGCGCTTTTTGCGCAAGTGTGCAGCGGCAGCGATGGAAATTGGACGGGCTTGCGCCTTATGCATACCGTTGCATTCCATTAACATATTGAAAATCCATAAAAAACAGTTTTGCTTTGTGCCGTTTTCGGATTATTTCGCTGCAAAAGAAGCCGGAGCAGTCATGTCCCCTGTCGAAGATCATCCGCTGCGCTACCAACTCGCCAACGAGTTGCACGCGCGTCCCTTTCCGTCGATGCAGGCGCCTTGTGCGGCGGCCTATGTGGCGTTCAAGCAGGCCGAGATGGCGGCCAACCGTGACCGCAAGGCGGACATGGAGCACCTGCACAAGTTGCTTGACAGGCACGGTGCCCAGCATCCCCAACCCGGTGCGACCCACTATTACGGCCAGATCGGAAAGCACTGGCTGAAATGGGAACAGCACACGGAATTCGTGACCTACACCATCTTTTCCGAAGGGGTCGAAGAGCGCCCCTTTGATCCCCGCGCCTTTGATCCCTTCCCTCAGGACTGGCTGTCCGAGGCGCCGGGCCAGCGGGTGACGTCCATTCTTGTGCGTGTGCAGGAGCGCGGGTCGGAAGAAGACATACAGGCGAGTCTGCGCGAATGGTTTGTCCCCGAAAGCCTTGCGGCCAGTTCCGTTCTGGAGGACGCGGCCATCATGGCTGGCGATTTCCGCATTGATCCAAACGGGCACATGCGCTTTGCCCTCTTTGCCAACCCCAGCACCGGTGAACACCGCATGGGACGGATCGTGCAGCGCCTGTGCGAGATCGAGACTTACAAGTCGATGTCGATGCTGGGCTTTGCCCGGGTGCGCAGTATGGGTGCGCAACTGGGTGCGTTGGACACGCGCCTGACGGAACTGGTTGAATCCATGTCGGTCGGCACCTCCAAAGCCGAAGACACGCTGGATGCACTGCTGGAGATTTCAGCGGAACTGGAGACCCTGTCGGCGCAGTCTTCATTTCGTTTTGGAGCCACGTGGGCCTATGAGGCCATCGTGACCGAGCGGATCGCTGCCTTGCGCGAAGAGCGGTTCCAAGGCCGCCAGACCTTTCGCGAATTCATGGTGCGGCGCTATCAGCCCGCCATGCGCACCGTGCGGTCGGCTCAGGAGCGTCTGGATGCGATGAGTGCGCGCGGGGTGCGCGCCGCCAACCTGCTGCGGACACGCGTCGACGTGGAACGGTCGGCCCAGAACCAGACCCTGCTGGAAAGCATGGACAAACGGGCCGATCTTCAATTGCGCCTGCAGCGCACGGTCGAGGGGTTGTCGGTGGTGGCGATCAGCTATTACGCCGTGTCGCTGGCGGCCTACCTGCTTTACCCGCTGGAAGAACCGACGGGGCTGAGCCGTGGCTTTCTCACGGCGATGGTCACTGTGCCAGTCGTCCTGCTGGTTTGGAGCCTTGTGCGCCGATTGCGCCGCGCGGTGGAGAAGTAGGGCCAGCGGGGTGGACTGTTCCGGCTGACGCCGAAATGCGCCCACCCGCCGACCCTGCGCGCGTGCACGCTTTCGAATGCTATGCCTCCGGCGCAGTGCGCCTCCCCCGGGATACTTGCATTCAGGAGATGTACTGGCTGTTTACCGTCCCCTGATCCGCGGGTCGAGCGCGTCACGCAGACCGTCGCCGAGGTAATTCACGCTCAGCACTGTCAGAGAGATCATGATCCCCGGCAGCATAACCCGTTCGGGATATTCCTGCATCCGCGGCACCGCATCCGACAGCAGTTTGCCCCATGTGGGAAAATCGGACGGGAAGCCCACGCCAAGGAAGGACAGCGCACTTTCGGTGATGATGGCCGTTGCAAGGCCGAGGGTGGCCGACACCACGATGGGAGAGATCACGTTTGGCAGCAAGTGTCGCCGGATGATCGCGCCGGAAGATGTTCCGATCGAGCGCGCGGCAAGAATGAACTCGCGCTCTTTCAGGGCCAGAATGTCTCCGCGTACGATACGTGCCGTGGGCATCCAGTTGGTCAGTCCGATGACCCCGACGATCAGCACGAACATGCCCGCTTCGGGCCCGCCGAACGTATTGGTGAGGGGCTGGCGAAACAGGGTCACCGCAAGCAGGACGAGGGGCAGGATGGGTAGTGACAACACAAGGTCGGTGAACCGCATCAGCCAGAAGTCAAGCCGGCGGAAATAGCCTGCCAACACGCCGACCAGCGTGCCGATCACCAGTGCCAGCAGCATGGCAGCCCACCCCACGGCCATTGAAACCTGCCCCCCCGAGATGACCGTGGCCAGTATGTCGCGGCCAAGGTTGTCCGTCCCCAGCGGCCGATGCCAGCCTGTGTTGGCTGTGCTGTCCCACAGCCCCACCCAGATGGGCCGCATGTCCCGGTTGCGGATGTCGAGCGCCTGCGCATCGATTGTCCAGATGTAGGGGCCAAAGATCACACCCACGGTGATGAACAACAAGAATGCCCCGCCAAACATCGCGCCCTTGTGCCGCCGGAACTGATACCACACGTCGCGCCATTGGCTGGATGGGGCCTTTGAAGCGGCCTTGTCCTGCAGGGCCGTCATGAATTCTGCGTCGGCTTCCGGGCCGGAGGTCACGGGGTCAGTCATACCGGATCCTTGGGTCAAGCACGCCGTAGAGCACATCGGCGACGAGGTTGAAGAACACGATCAGGATCGCGAAGATAAAGGTGAGTGTCATCACTCCGGGAATGTCGTTGGCAAACAACCACGTCAGCAGCAATTGTCCGATGCCGTTCACCTTGAACACGTTCTCAGTGATGATCGCGCCGCCGAAGATGGCCGGCACCCCAAGCGCAATCACCGTGACAACAGGGATCATCGAGTTGCGCACCACATGCACCATGACCACAACGCTTTCCTTGAGGCCCTTGGCCCGCGCTGTGCGCACGTAGTCCTGGTTGAGGTTGTCCAGCATCGCGCCGCGCATATAGCGGGAGATTTGCGCCGTGGTTTGCAGCGCCAGCACCATCACCGGCATGATCATTTGCGAGAACTGGATTTTGAAGCTGGCCCAGTCGTTGACCACGTGGGTGGTGTCGTAGATCGAAGGCAGCCAGCCAAGATAGACCGAGAAGATAACGATCAGCAGCGGGCCGGTGAAAAAGGGCGGGATCGAAAATCCGATCATCGTGATGAATGTACCCGCCTGATCGAACACGGAGTAGTGCCGATAGGCGGAATAGATGCCGATGGGCAGGGCGATCAGGATGCCGACCACATAGGACAGGCCAACCACCCAGAGCGTCTGGGGAATGCGTTCGACGACGGTGTCCATCACCGGTGCGCGGGTCTGCCAGGACAGGATCCGCTGTTTGCCTTCGGAGAAGGATGTGCCGAACCAGTGGTCGATCAGCACTTGCGGTTCGATCCAGAAGAACTGGATCAGCCATTTGTAGTACTGGATGTACCACGCCTGACCAAGTCCAAGCGCCTCGCGCATCTTTTCTTTGACTTCCGGAGGGACTGTCAGGGGGACTTGTGCCATTGGATCGCCGGGAGCGAGTTGCAGCAATCCAAAAATGACAAGGCTGATGAACAAAAGCGTCGGGATCGACAGGATCAACCGGCGGATTGTGAAGGTCAGCATGGGCAGGCCAATCCTTTGTCGGAGGTCTTGTTTGTGCTGTTCAGAGGGCGGATGAAACATCCGCCTTACGGGGGTGGTGCCTTCTGGCGGACGTCAGGTATCGGACCGCCAGAAGGGGGGGTAAGGCGGACGTGTCGTCCGCCTCGCCTCGATCAGTCGATGCGGTACCAGTCGGCGACGTTCCACAGCTCGCTGTCCCAGACGTTCAGCTTTACGCCACCAAGCGAGTTGGCGTGTGCCGACACACGACCGCGGTGCACAAGTGGCACGATCGTGAAGGAGTCCTTGGTCAGCATGTTGTTCATCTTGATCGCGATTTCGGCCCGTTTGGCGATGTCACCTGTACGGCCCAGTTCATCGATCAGCTCGTCATATGCTGGATCGCAGAAGCGGTTGATGTTCTCACCCTGCCACTGGCTCGAAGGTTTGGGTTCGTTGCCGCAACGGTAGGCCGCCAGGTACTGCTGGGGGTCTGTGCCGTCGAAGGTGTTGGCATACATCTCAACGTCCGCATAGAACTTCTGGAACGTGTCAGGCGAACCCGGGTCACCTCCAAAGAACACGGACGCATCGAGGTTGCGCAGTTCGGTCTCAACGCCGATCTCGCTCCACCACTGTTTGATCAGGGCTTGGAAGTCCTGACGCACGGCGTTGGTTGAGGTCTGGTAGAGGATATTCAGCTCAACGCCATCCTTGTCGCGGATGCCGTTGCCGTCGCTGTCGACCCAACCAGCTGATTCAAGCAAGGCTTTGGCGCCTTCGATGTCCTGCGTCTTGCAGAAGTCGTTGTTGGCCGCGAAGGCTTCGGGTGCCGGAACCAGATCGCAGGAGACTTTGCCGGCCTGACCATAACCGACTTCAACCAGCAGAGGACGGTCGATCGCCATGGAGAGCGCTTCGCGCACTGCCGGGTCTGTCAGGAAGGGGTGAGGTTCGGCGACTGTGGCCCGTGTTTCCGGCGGCAAGTCCGGCGACGGGTTCGTCAGGTTCATTTCCAGACGCTCGATCAGCGGGCCGAAGCCTGCGATCGCGACACCTTTGCCGGCTGCTTCCATACGTGCGATCACGTCGGGCGCAAGCTGCAGGTTCCAGGCATAGTCGAACTCGCCCGTTTCCAGAACCGAACGGCCCGCCGCTGCGGCATCGCCGCCGCCTTTGAACGTCAGGGACGCAAATGCGGGTTTCGCCGGATCACGGTAGTTCGGGTTGGCGGACATCTGGATCACGTCGTTGGGGCGGAATTCATCCACAACGAAGGGTCCTGTGCCGATGGGACCAAAGTTCGCATCCGTACACTCGGGCGCCTTGGCGCCGGTACAATCGGCAAACTGAGCGGCCTGAATGATCGGGGACTGACCACCGACAAAGGGGCCATAGGGGTTTGGCTTTGGCTGGTTGAAGGTCACGACGATCGTCTGAGCATCGGGTGTTTCGACGTTTTCGACACCGTCGAATTTGGCCAGCTGGGCACAACCGCCTTCGGGGTTCATGCAATAGTCCGCGGTGAATTTCACATCCGCCGATGTCACAGGCGTGCCGTCAGACCAGACAAGCCCTTCCTTCAGCTTCCACGTGATGGTTGTGAGGTCTTCACTCACGCCGCCATTGCCGACTGTTGGAATTTCCTCCGCCAGCCATGCGGTCAACTCACCAACTTCGTTGTAGCGCGCCAGCGGTTCGATCACGAGGCTTGAGGATTCGATGTCCTTGGTGCCGCCAGACAGGTACGGGTTCAGGATCGACGGGGCTTGCCAGTAGATGATGCTGACTTCGCCATCCGATCCGCGTTCAGCAAAGGCTGCAGGCGCAAGCGCCGCAGTTGCGACAGCGCCCATGAGCAGAGATTTGAGGGTCATATGTTACTCCTTGTTGGACGGGGTGAGCGCGTTCACACCGTCAATCGCATGCCGCGTTGGCCGCAGCACATTCTTAAACGCTTGGGAAAAGGTGACGAAATTGCCGATGTAACCTACGGTTTGGCCGACGTTTTTACCCTTTCACCCCAAGCACACCTCAACATCGAAACAGACTTTGGCGAAATTGCAAGCCTTGCATTCGGTCAACAGAGCATTTCGGGCATCTAAAGTTTGACAGTGCCTTGAGGTTGGACCAAACTTTTTCGAAAGGGCGCTCAAACTGCCGCTCTGCGGGGATCCAGATGCTTGACCACACCGAAAAAACGCCCATCGCCGAAATTCAGGGATTGCGCGTGGCCTTTCAGACAAAGGACGGTCCGGTGCTTGGGGTCGAGGACGTGTCTTTCACTGTCAATTCTGGTGAAACCGTCTGCGTGGTTGGAGAATCCGGGTCGGGCAAGTCGGTGTCTTCGCTGTCCCTGATGCGATTGGTCGAATTCGGAGGCGGCGAAATTGCGGGTGGGCGCCTCATTTTTAATCGCAAGGACGCAGACCCGATCGATCTTGCCGACGCCGAGCAGGAATTGATGCGTTCGATCCGCGGCAACGAGATCGGAATGATCTTTCAGGAGCCTATGACGGCGCTGAACCCTGTGTTCACTGTCGGGCGTCAGTTGACCGAAGGGCTGCGCCTGCATCGGGGCATGAACAAGGCCGAGGCCGAAGCCCGCGCGCTCGAGTTGATGAACCAGGTCCGGATTCCCGAACCTGAACGTCGCCTGAAACAGTATCCGCACGAGTTGTCGGGGGGCATGCGCCAGCGCGTGGTGATCGCGATGGCGCTGGCCTGCAAGCCCCGCCTGCTGATTGCAGACGAACCCACCACGGCGCTGGACGTCACCATTCAGGCGGAAATTCTGGCTTTGATGGACCGTCTCAAGCGTGAAACCGGAACGGCGGTGATGTTCATCACGCACGACATGGCCGTGGTGGCGCAGATGGCCGACCGCGTCGTTGTCATGTTCCGCGGCAACAAGGTCGAAGAAGGCACGGTTGAGGAGATTTTCGAAAACCCGCAACACCCCTACACCAAGGCGCTGCTGGCCGCGGTGCCCAAACTGGGCGAGATGCGGGGCAAACCCGCGCCCGAGCCGATGAAGCTGATGGGCCGGGACCAGGTGGAGATCAAACCGATCCCCGGCACCGACGAACCACTGCTCAAGGTCAAGAACCTGACGACCCGCTTTCCGGTGCGCGGCGGCTTTTTCCGACGCGTTGTCGCCAATGTCCACGCCGTCGAAGACCTGTCTTTCACCATCAACAAGGGCCAGACGCTCAGCCTTGTGGGGGAGTCAGGCTGCGGTAAATCTTCGGCCGGGCGCTCGATCCTGCGACTGGTGGAACCCCAATCCGGCGAAGTGGTGCTGGATGGCAAGGACATCATGGCGCTGAATGATCGGGACTTGCGCACTGCGCGGCTTGATATGCAGATGATCTTTCAGGACCCTTTTGCCTCGCTCAATCCACAGATGCAGCTTGCCGATCAGGTGGCCGAACCGATGCAGAACTTTGGCATGTTCAAAGGCGAAGAGGGACGCAAGCGGGTCGAGATGCTGTTTGATCGGGTCGAGTTGCCGCGCAGTTTCATGCGCCGGTTCCCACACGAGTTGTCCGGCGGGCAACGCCAGCGCGTCGCCATTGCGCGCGCTTTGGCTCTGAACCCCAAACTGATTATCGCGGACGAGGCCGTGTCGGCGCTGGATGTGTCCGTGCAGGCGCAGGTGCTGAACCTGATGCTGGAATTGCAGGGCGAGCTTGATTTGTCTTTCCTTTTCATCAGTCACGACATGGCCGTGGTCGAGCGCGTCAGTCACCATGTGGGCGTGATGTATCTGGGCCGGATCGTCGAAATGGGCCCGCGCGCCCGCGTTTTCGAGAACCCGCAGCACCCCTATACACAGGCGCTGATGAAGGCTGTTCCAATCGCTGATCCGCGTCAGCGAAAGGACGAAAAAGACCTCAATTTCAAACCGATCCCCTCACCGATCCACCCGGTTGGCTATGCCCCCGAACCGTCGGTCTATGACGAGGTCGAGCCCGGGCATTTTGTGCTGACAACAGACAGCGGGTATTGACCCGTTGTGACTGATACGGCACAAAATGCCCGGGCTCGACCTCGTCATAGACCGACGGTTCGGGGGCATAGCCAACCGGGTGGATCGGTGA
>JBCBDZ010000142.1:0-9167 GCA_038529225.1 Pseudomonadota bacterium
GCTGATTCTGGTTTGTGGAATGCCGAATGATACCGAGAGCGTCGTTGACAAACTGGCGGCCAAGATCGCCAAACTGCGGATTTTCGAAGACGAAGACGGACGCATGAACCGGAGCCTGCTGGACGTGCGCGGTGCCGCGCTGGTGGTCAGTCAGTTCACGCTGGCCGCCGACACCTCACGCGGCAACCGCCCCGGGTTTTCAGGTGCCGCCAAACCCGACGAGGCCCAGACACTCTACCTCCAATTCGCGCAAGCCCTGCGTGACCTCGGCATCCAGACGGAAACAGGACAGTTCGGTGCCGACATGGACGTATCCCTGACAAATGACGGCCCTGTCACGATCTGGTTGGACACGGACAACCCGTGATCAGACCGGCGCTGCGGCTTGCAAACCCGTTTCGGCAAAGCCGCCGCGCCCAAAATCCGATGGCCTGGGTCCAGCGTCTGCACCCTGCTGATTTTAACCAAGTATAAAGAAACACCCTATCGCTGAATTAGATCGGATTTTATCACTCATTTTAGTTGTTTTGATCCAAGTGAGCGGGGGCCAAATGCGGATCTGTCGTAGAAAGGGTGATCTTGTGGCCAAACTTACGTCTGAGATGCGGCATGCCTTCAAATGCCTTGGGGTGTCCCCGGACGCGGACAGGAAAACCATTCGTGCGGCGTGGAAAAAGATGGTGCGCCAGTATCATCCGGACCAGTACAAGAACGACAAAGCCGAAGGAAACCGCCGTCTGGCAGAGCTGAACGCCGCCTTCGATCTGGTCTCTGACTGGACGTCAGAAGATGTCGATCGTGCCGCGCGCGAACGCGAGGCCGCGTATCAGGCGGCACAGGCACACAAGGCCGCCGCCAAACGCAAGGCCGCTGAGCGCAAAAAACAGGCTGATCTGAAAGCCGAAGCGCTCAGACAGCAGCGCCGGGAAGAAGCGGCAGCACGCAAACGCGCCGCAGAACTGGACCGCCAGGAGGCCTTGAAACGAGCGGCCGCCAAATCCGCCCGCGCACCGCTGCGGCCTGACATGCGCGCAAAAGACAGGTTTCTTGCCGCGTTGAGCCATCTGGCACCGCAACCGGCGCACCGCTTTTCGGTCTCGTTGTAAGTCGCATCTGCGCAAACGGGCCCGGGCACGGGCACGGGACGCCCCAGCCCTCAAGGCTCTCGAAACGCCTCTCTTGACTTGTAAAGAGGTTTCAAAAGGTACTGGAGCACGGTCTTTGACCCTGTATGCAGTTCCACCTCGGCCTGCATGCCTGGCCGGATCGCAATGCTTCTTTGCCGAACGCTCAGATCCGACATATCCACACCCAGCGTCACCTTGTAATGCGGGTCTCCATCAGGCTTGCGCTCGTCCTTGAACGTGTCTGCCGAGATCAGGCGCACCTGTCCCTTGAGCGCGCCGTAAATCGTGTAGTCATAGGCGCTCAGCTTGATCGTCGCGGCCTGCCCCGGACGCACACCCGCGATGTCCTTGGGCGAGACGCGGGCCTCGACAAACAATTCTTCATCCAGCGGGATGATCTGCAGGATTTCTTCACCCGGACGCACCACTCCACCGATGGTGGTAACGGACAGGTTGTTCACCACACCTCGCATCGGGCTGACCAACACGGTGCGGTTCAACTGATCCTGTGCTGCGCGAAAATTCTGGCGCAGCGTGCCCAGTTCCTTGAGCGTGTCCGAGTAGGCCTGTGCACGTTCAAGTTCGGTCTGGGTCAGGATCTCATCCAGTTTGATCCGCGCATCCGCATGGGCCTTGCGCACGCGGGTCACCTCGATCAGCGCGACGATGTTGCGCGCGAGCAGGTCTTCGAGCAACGCGCGTTCCTTTGCTGCCTGATCAAGCACCCGTTGCGCGCCTTCGCGACGGCTCAGATAATCGGTCTGGCGGGCGTTCAGCAGCGCGCGCTCGCTCGCGATCAGGCTCTGCATGTTCGCTCCGACGCCTTCGGGCACGTCAAAGTCGAACTGCCCGGCCAACTCCGCCTCAAGCCGCAGCTTGCGTACCGTCAGCGCGGTGATCTGATTGTTCAGATCGTCCGCTTGACTTTGAAACTGCGTGCCTTCAAGGCGCGCGAGCACTTCGCCCCGGTTCACGATGTCGCCTTCGCCCACCAGCAATTCGGCCAGAATGCCACCTTCAAGGTTCTGAATGATCTGCGGGCGTGACGATGAAATCATCTCTCCCTGTCCGCGCACAATCTCATCGACCCAAGCAAAGGCGGCCCAAAGGACAAAGACCAGGACCGCAGCGCCGCAAAGGTAGATCATACGTGCGGGACCACGCATGTCCGCCTCAAGCTGGGCGTCCAAACTTGCAGGGGCCATCGTCATGCGATTTTACCCCTGAGCGGAACAGGCTTGCCCAGATGGGCCAATACCTGATCCTGCGGTCCATCGATCGTCATCCGCCCGTTTTGCAGGATCAGCGTGCGATGTGTCAGGGCAAGGATCGGGACCCGGTGCGTTGCAATGATGGCCGTGCGGCCTGCCATCCATTTTTCGAGACGACTGACCAGCTTTGCCTCCAACGCCTGATCAAGGGCTGCGGTTGGTTCGTCCAGCAGGCATACCTTGGGGTCCTGCAACCAAAGCCGTGCCCAGCCGATCGACTGGCGTTGTCCGATACTGAGGCCCTGCCCTCCGTCTAGGATTTCCAGATCGAGACCCTTGTGATGCTCTTTCACGAACTGACCCAAACCGGCAAAATTCAGCGCTTGCATCAGCCGGGCGTCGTCGCGTTCCAGCATGGTCAGGTTCAGGTTGTCACGCAGCGTACCGGTAAACAGGCGCACGTCCTGTCCCAGATACCCGATCAGACGGCGCAGGTCGCGCGGTTCGATCTGGGCCATATCGGTGCCGTCGATCAGCACGCGTCCCTTTGTCGGCGCATAGACCCCCGACAGCAGTTTCAGAAGTGAGGATTTGCCCGCCCCGTTCGATCCCATGACCGCGATCTTCTGGCCCGGCTTGATCTGCACGGCCCCAATGTCGAGGGTGGGCCCGCCATCGTCTTCGTACTGGAACTGGACGTCGCGCAGTTCGAAATGCCCCTGCAGCGCATCGCGGCGCAGGTATGTGCGCTGGGGAAGGGCATCTTGCGGCGCCTCAGCAATCGCGTCCAGCCCATCAAGCGCGGCCTTGACGTTGCCCCAGCGCGCCATGGTGCCCGCCAGTTGCGTGAGTGGCGCAAGGGTGCGGGATGTGAGGATGCCGACGGCGATGATCGACCCGACTGTGAATTGCCCGGCAAAGACCAGATAGGTGCCCGCGATGACGGCGGCCACATAGGTCATCTGCTGCATGCCCTGAGACCAGAAGGTCAGAACGGACGCAAGGCGACGCTGCTCGGACGATTTCATCGCGCTCAGCGTGTTCAGCTCCTGCCACAAGCGCATAACGCGGTCTTCAGCCCGTTGGGTTTTCACGGTGTCACGCTCGAAAATGGCCTCGTGCAGCAGACGCGAGGATTTGGCCGACGCGCCCTGTGTTTCCTGCGTGAGGCGCAGCATCCGTTTTTGCAGGAAGAAACCGGGAATGACCATCAGCGCCCCGCCGAGGATCAACACCCAGACGACCGGCCCTGCAATGGAGGCGACGAGCAACAGGAAGACAAAGATGAACGGGATGTCGGCGATGGTGCCAATGGTGGAGGCCGTAAAGAACTCGCGCACGGATCCGAATTCCCGCATCGCCGCAAAGGTCATCGACGGCGAGTGCCCCCGCAGGTCCGACCGCATGCCCATCACCCGTGCCATCAGCAGGCTGAGCACATTAAGCTCGATCTGACGCCCCGCCCCGTCCATCAACCGCGCACGCGCAATTTTGAGAAACGCTTCCAGCAACAGCGCAAGGCATGCCCCGATGGCCAGAACCCAAAGCGTCGCCTCGGACTGATGCGGGATCACGCGGTCGTACACCTGCAAGGAAAACAACGCCACGGACACGGCCAGAAGGTTGGCGACAAAAGACCCCAAGGCAATCTCACCCAGCGCCTTGCGAAAGCGGTGAAATTCGCTCCAGAACCAGTGAGGTTTGGCTTTGGCTGTCTGATGGGTCTGCGCCACGCGCTCAAGCGGCGCTTCGGCCCGTACCACAAGTCCCGCGAAAAAGGGCAGGAATTCATCTACGCCGACCCGGGTGCGGTTGTCGGTGCACGTCTTGTCGTAAAGGGTCAGTACACCCTTGGACAGTCCCAGAACCAGAACGACCTGCCCACTGGTCATGTAGGCAAGTGCCGGCCACTGATCCGCGCGCAGATGGGTCACAGTCTGCACCTGCGCGACAAGTCCTGCCGTTTGCAGACCGGTGACGAGGGCTTCTGCCTCTTCGTGGTTGCTTGCGCCCGCGACGGTTTGGGCGCGCAGGGTGTCAAGGACATCCCCACGTGCCGTGTTCACGCCGAGCAAACCCGCATAGGCGACGGACACATCGGCGCGCGCGCGCAGGCGGTCTTCGAACCGGTTGGCATTGTCGGCGTTCTTGATGGTCGCCGTCAGACCAGTGCCTGCGCTGATCACGGCGTGATCGCCGTTCTTGATCGTAAGGGTTAAGGGGCGCTTGGCGGTCAAATCTGATCTCCATCCACCAGCACGCCTTGAACGCGGGCGAGTTCGAACCGCACGCGCATCGCTTCGAATTTCAAAGCGATTTCAGCAGATTGACGGGTGGCATAGGTTTCATAGACCCCCACGACGTCCATGACAGGACGTTGGCCGGCCTCGTATTGCGCGCGGAACAGGTCAAGGTTGGCCTTGGCTTGCGTGGTCAGTCCGCGCGCTTCGTCCGCCTGACGGGTTTTGGCGGCCACTTGCCCTTGGAGCTTGCGCAGGGTGCGGTTTGCGTCTTCGTTGGCTTGGGCAACACGGCGGTCGGCAGCCTCGGCAGCAGCCTCGATGGATTTTAGGCGCGCACTGGTGCCGACGCCGATGCCTGCGCCGCCCACCGTAATCCCGCCTCCACTGTTTTCACCCGCGGCGGCCTCGGCGTTGATCCCCGGCAACTGGTTGGCGCGATCAATGCGGGCTTGGGCGATGTCGCGTTCCTTTTCCGCCCCGGCCCGCGTGACAGCCAGAGGTTGGGCGGCCGAGGCGCTGATGCGCAGCGCCCCGAGCCCGCGCACATCGTTTTGCGGCGCGATTGACATCGCATTGAGTTCGGCCAGCGCGGTGGCCGTGGCCTCTTCACTTGCCGCGATCGAGGCGCGGATTTCCGACAGTTTCTGGCGGATCACGTTCAGGTCGGACATATCCGACACGCCACCCCGGACACGTTCGGACATGATGTATTCGAAATGCTTCATCTCGCGCAGCGTGGCACGATGCACATGTACGGATTCGCGCCCCTCTGCCGCGCTCAGATAAAGGTCGAGGCCGGTCGCAACCCGGTCATTCGTGTCCTCGGCCAGCGCTACAGCCGCCACTTCGACATCGGCCTTGGCAAAGGCGCGTTCGCCCTTTTTGCGTCCGTTGTCAAAGATGACCTGTTCCACGACGATCTGGCTGATGATGTCACCCAACGAATTGAGGCTGATGTTGGGGCCAACCGTGGCCAGCCAGTTTTTCGAGGCCGCCTCGGCCCGCAATCTTGCGGCGCGCAGTTCGGTTTCCGCTGCGCGGGCGTTGGCGGCCAGAACAGCCGATGCCACCTGATCATAGGGGCCACCATCCGGCAGAACGGAAGTGCGCGACAAAAGCCCCTGGATGACAACGCTTTCACTGTTGAGGGCCTGGTCATTTCTGGTGGGTGTCTGGCGCAGGGCCGATTGGTCATCGGACACGGCAACGTTCGCACCCGTATTGGAACGCGACACGAAAGCCCCGTCGCCTGCACTCCCCATGCACCCTGCCTGCAGGGATGCCGCGACGCAAATCGCCGCCACCTTGATACCACCTTGCCTCATCGTCCTGTCCCGTTTCGGGTTTATTGTTGTTGAGGTGGGCGCGGTTGCGGTTGGTCCGGTCCGCGCCTCATGTCTTTCTGGAATGCTCGATATTGTTCTTGTTGTCTTGCCCAGTGAAAATTTCTTTTTCTTCCGTAGGTTAGCCGATCGCCGTATTGACCGTAATGTCATCATCCAGAATGACCATGCCTTCAGTGCCAAGGGAATACACATCGTAAGTCTGGCCATCGACGCTGGCCGATCCGGTGCGTGTGGCACCTGCGATGGTGACGGTGTCGTCTGCACCACCATGGACGGTCAGAGTGTTCGTGGCATCCGACAGGCCCAGCAGCTGGGCCTCTGTGATCGTCAGGTTCGCCTCTTCGGCAAATTGCAGTTCCACGGCCTCGATCTGGTACCCGCCAAGGGACGGGTTGGACAGATCCACGGTCGTATTCGCGCTTTCGTCGTCCAGCACCACATAGGTGCCATTCGTGTTTCCGGCGGCATCGGTGGAATTGACAATCAGGTGCGAACCATCCGGCACGTTCGAGGCGAACTGGAAGTTCGTCTCACCCAATACATCGATATCAACCTGAGTGGCTGGCACGTCATCAACCGTTCCATTTGCGCCAACTTGTGCGATGCTCAGATCTCCGTCGCTTTGTTCGGTCGAGATGCCGCGAATGCCGTCGCCGTCCCGGGTGTAGCTTGCGATCACGGGTCCGTTGGGCGCCTCTGTGTCGATGGCCAGCGTGTCACTGATCGCATCGGTGTTTCCGACCGAATCCGTGGCCATCACGGTGATGTCGGCATCATAGGTGCCGCCCGGGATCGCCGATGGTGGTATGGTCAGGTTCCATGTCCCGTCCGCTCCAACGACCGCGGCCAGAACGGTGCCGTTGAAATCCACCATGACGGTCGACCCCGCCTCGACCTGACCACTCAGGTCAATGCCGCTGCGCGCCTCGGCGCCGCTGATCACATCGTCGGCGGTGACCGTATCCTGAATGTCCAGCTGGTTCACCAGCGTATCGACCCGCACCGTGTCGCTGACCGAAGCGACGTTGCCTGCCAGATCCGTGGCGGTGACGCTGACGTCGGTGATGTATTCACCCAACGGAATCTGGGCGGGCGTGAACGGAGCGTGCCAGTTGCCCTGTGCGTCCACAATGGCCGGGACGGTATGCGCACCCATCGTCACCATAACCGTGGACCCGGGTTCTGTCGTTCCGGTCAGCACGACACCATCGGCGCGCTCTGCCTCGGAGATGACATTGTCGCCTTCGATCACGTCTGCCGCGACGGACAGGTTGTCCACCTGCGTGTCCACTTGCACTGTATCGCTGGCCGTGGCCGTATTGCCGGCCGCGTCCGTGGTGGTCGCCGTAATTTGCGCCTGATAGGTGCCTTGCGGGATGTCAGCCGCCGAATAGAACGCCTGCCAGACCCCGGCCCCGTTGGCCACGGCCTGATGCGTGACGCCGTTCATGGTGATGCTGACAACTGCAACCGGATCCGCGTTGCCGGTAAGAACGACGCCATCGCTGGCTTCGACGCCGTTTATGATGTCGTCGCCTTCGATCGGGCCCTGAATGGTCAGCACGCTGGCTTCGGTGTCCACATCAACCGCCTGATTGATGCTGCGCGTATTGCCCGCTGCATCCGTGGCGGTGGCCGTCACTTGGGTGGAATAGGTGCCGGGCGTGATGGCATCGCTGGAAAAATTTGCGGTCCATGTGCCATCCGGCGCCACAACAGCCGTGGTGGAGGCCGCACCCATCGTCACAACGACAGTCGATCCCGGCTCGGTATTGCCTGTGACGACCAGACCAGACGCGGCCTCGGCAGCGTTGATTACACCGTCCGCCCCGCCCGAAGTCGACGTGAATTCAAGCGTGTTGACCAATGTATCGACGTTGACGGTGCCACTGGCAGTCGAGGTGTTGCCTGCTGCGTCCGTGGCCGTGGCCGACACATCGACCTGAGTTTCGCCGGACGGGATGTCGGAGGGGTCGTATGTCGCGGTCCAGTTGCCGGCATCGTCGACGGTTGCGTCTTGCGTGACGCCGTCAAAGGTCACCTCGACCGTCGATCCCGGCTGTGCCGTACCAGTGAGCGTGACGCCATCGGCAGCCTCTTCCGCATTGATCGTCCCGTCACCTTCGACAGTCGTTGTCGCCATGCTCAACGCTGCCACGGTGTCCACGACAAGCGTGTCAGAGACTGTGGTTGTGTTGCCGAATGAATCCGTCGCCACAACGGTCACGTCAGACGCGTATTCGCCCGCAGCCAGCGTCCCTGCCTGCCAATTGGCGGACCATGTCCCGGCGTCCGAAACGGTGGCCGCCCGTGTGACCCCGGCGATTGTGATCTCAAGGGTAGCTCCGGCTTCGCCGGTGCCGGTCAGCGTGACCCCACCAGCCAGTTCAGTGCCGTTGACGATGTGGCCCGTGCTGTCCACACCCGAGGCAAAGGCAACATCCGGGCCCGTCGTGTCGATGACGAACACGGGTCCGTTCATGGTCGTCTCACCGCCGCCTGCGTGGCTGAACAGAACGGTGGTCACTGCCGTGCCGTCGGCGGGGAATGTGTCCCCTTCGTAGGTCACAGACCACGTGCCGTCGTCCTGAATTGTTGTCGTCTGAACCGATCCGCCGGCATTCACCTCGACCGTGTCGCCGGGTTCGCCGGTGCCCGACACCACAAAAACATGCGTCGACGTATCGTCACCACCAATGTCAGTGGTCGTTCCGGCCTCATCCACTGTCGGCGTCGCAGGCTGGCTGCTGCCGCCACCGCCACTGCCGCCGCCTGACAACAGGGCCGCGCCGCCAACGGCCGCCGCGGCCGCAGCACCTCCGCTCAGCCCGCCAAAACCACCCAGAAGGGCCGCGCCCAGCATCGACACATCCTCGGCGTCTGACGCAGCCACGCCCGCCACCTCGGTGCGGCCAAGATAGATCAGGTCGTCAGACGGGCTCCATTTGCCCCACTGCTCTGTCGGGCCGTATTGTGCATAAAGCGCGCCATCCGTGGTTTCGACAAATACCACTTCGTTCAGGTATCCGTCTGCCGAAATGAACAGGCGGTTGGGTGGACCGGCATCGTTGAAATAGTTTTCGAGGGTAATCGTGCGCCCGTCGACAAGCGTGACGATCAGGTTGTCGCCGTCACGCTGCTGGCTGGCCAAGTCAATTTGCCGAAGGTTCAGGGAAATTTCCTGCCCGCTGGACAGCGTCACGTTTGCGTCCTGATCCGCAGGCACCGCCCCACGCTGCA
>JBCBDZ010000143.1:0-9167 GCA_038529225.1 Pseudomonadota bacterium
AGTATATCGGTGTCGATGGCGGCGCGGATGCGACCACACAGACCATGGATGGCTTTACCACGGGATGACGGGCGACATGTTCCAAATCGTGGGCTTCCTCAAGTCCGACCAACCCGCCCACCGGGTCCATCACTCACGGAATGCCGGTACAAAGTTCTTCTTGCAATTCGCCTCAAGCTTGTGAACCTGTTGGCAGATTCACGTGAGGAAGAGATATGCGGAATTTTTGCGTTATGTTGTCGCTTGTCGGGTTGGCGGGCTGTTTTGCACCTCAGGTTCCAGCCGAACCCGAGTTCGAGCCCGAGCCCGTGCCGCTGTTCGAACCGGACAATCCCGGACCATGGTGCGGATACGCAACCCGCGTTGGGCTGAACCCGGAAACACCCCCAACCGAGAAAGATGCGATCGAAGCTCTCGCGGCCGAGCGCGGTTGCTAGTCTGAGCCGGGAGCCTTGGCGGATGCGGTGGTGACGGACCCGCCGCCGCGCAACGCCTTTGCATGAGGCCAAGGACCGAAACAGTCGGCAAACGCACGCCGTTGCTCGTCGCACTTGCGGACGGGTTCGGGTGTCCCGGCGTGACATGCAAAAAAACCCCGGTGCTTTCACACCGGGGCAAAACCGAAAGATCGGTCGGGGGAGAACTCGTTACCAGTCTGCCGGGCCTTTGTCCGCAAAGGCATGCACCAGAAAGTCGATGAACGCGCGCACCTTCGGCTGAGTGAAGCGGCCAGGAGGGTAAACGGCATAGATGCCCTGCGTCTCGATTGGCAGGTCCGGGATCGCATCTTCGACCAGACCCTGTTCCAGTGCTTCGGCGTAAAGAAAGCTGGGCAGGTAAGCGATGCCAAGACCGGAAACAGCGGCATTCAGCAGGGATTGTCCGTCATTCACTGACAACCAGCCGGCGGTGCGCACCTGCCGTTTTTCCCCTGATGGTGCGGTCAGTTTCCACATGTTGCCAGAGGACTGGTTGGAATAGTGGAGCAGCTTGTGTTCGTTCAGATCGTCGATCTTTTCGGGGCGACCATATTGCTCGAAGTACTTCGGGCTCGCGATCATCCGTTTTGTCGTTTCGGTCAGCTTGCGGGCGCGCAGGGTGCTGTCTTCCAACTCACCGATCCGCACGGCCATGTCGAAACCCTCGGAAATCAGTTCCACATAGCGGTTGTTCAGAACCATGTTGACGGTGATGTCCGGGAAATCGGCGAGGAATTCGGACAGGCGTGGGGACAGGTGGTTGACTCCAAAATCCGTCGCAACTGAAATGCGCAGCAAGCCTGATGGCGCCGACTGCATAGACGTGACCAGCGAATCCGCTTCGCCTGCATCATTCAGCACACGGCGGGCCCGGTCGTAGTAGGCCAGCCCGATCTCGGTTGGAGACACGCGGCGCGTGGTGCGGTTCAGAAGGCGGGCGCCCAGGCGAGCTTCCAGAGATGAAACGTGTTTGGAGACGGCGGACTTGGAAATCCCCATCTTCTTGGCTGCATCCGTGAACCCGCCCTGGTCCACGACCATGGCAAAGGCTTCCATCTCGGTAAGGCGGTCCATGCCCGACCCTTTCTTCTCAGTTCTTCGAGGGTCGGGTATCGCGGCCAATCGCGGCACAAACAGGGCAGGGATGGGATAATATCAGGGTGATTGCAGGAATCGTTCCGGGCATGGAAACGACGACGGTCGCTCAGGTGGCGATGTCCTGCGACCATTCCTGGAAGGTTTCAGCCTCGCGGGCGAGCGGTTCACCGTCTTGTCCGCCGATCAGGAGGAAGCCGTATCCCGGCGTGTTCCAGCGCGCAACATCGAGGCCTTCGGCGGCACCCATGCTCACGCCTTTTGCGTCCGGTCCGGCAGGTATGATGCACAAGGCCACCGGCGTGCCGTCATCACGCAAATAGGAAATCTGCACCAGTGGCTTGCCGTTAAAGCCCAAGAGCTGGGCCCGTTTGAACGTCAATCCTTCGGCCTCTGGCAAGGCGGCCAGATCAATGCCGATCCCTTCGGACACGGACGCCAGTTGCAGCGCTGCTTCGGCGTCGGTCGGGTTGACCTCTGTCAGCGTGGCGGTCGTATAAAGGGTCTGATAGCTGGCCACGAAACTGACCCACCCGCGCGGTGCTGGTTCCGGAGTGCCAAAACCCGTGAACAACGCAACTGCCAATCCGGCCGCAATTCCGGTGCCAAATGTGCCAAGGCCCCAGGCCCATTTGAGCGGCGCATTTGTATTTGCCGCCTGCGGCGTGGCATCTTCGAGCGTTGGCAGGGCCGGCATCACCGGAGCATCGGCAAGCATCTGATCAAAGGCGCCCGCGATGGCGTCCATGGGTATCTCAAGCCCTGCCATCCGCTCGGCAAGCTCGGCGTCCGTCTCAAGCGCGGCAGAGATGTCTTCCATCAATGCGTCATCCGCCTCACCATCCAGGAAGGCTGTCAGATCTTCGTCAGTGAAGGCGCGGGGCGTGTTCATGGCTGGCCTCCCTCGGGGTCGGCCATAATCGTGTTCAGCTTTTTGCGCGCGCCAGCCAACCGGCTCATCACGGTGCCCACGGGGATCTCCATTATCTCTGCCGCTTCCTTGTAGCTGAACCCCTCCACATAGACGAGCAGGACGGACTGTCGCTGGGCCTCGGGAAGGGCATTCACATGGGATAACACCTGTCTCGCCAGAATATTCACTTCGGTGCCCGGAGAATTATCGGCAAGGTCGATTTCCTCGACCGGCATGAGACCACCGCCCGTGCGCACCTTGCGCGAACGCAGTTCGTTGAGCCACACCCGCTGGCACATCCGGAACATCCAGCGGTCCAGATGTGTGCCAACTTCGAACTGGTCAGCTTTGTCCAGCGCGCGCAGACAGGTTGTCTGGGCCAGATCATCCCCCCAGTCGCGGCGACCGGTCAACGCAACGGCATATCGCCACAGGCGCGGGTAAATCGCGCCCATGCCGTCCCGCACGGTATCTTGAGCAGTGGTTGAGATGAAATCAGTCCTTAACGCGCTAGTCTTGTCATCACATCATTAAGTGGAGGAGGAAATCAATGAAACCTTTTGTCATCGCCTTCGGCGCAGGATTGCTCATGTCGACGTCTCTTTGGGCACAGGGTATGCCATCACCTGAGAACGCCCGGGTCTATTTTGTCGGGCTTGAAGACGGCGCAACCGTCTCGTCACCTGTCACGATTGTTTTCGGGCTTGAAGGTATGGGCGTTGCCCCTGTCGGTACAGAAGTGGACAACACCGGTCACCATCACCTGCTGCTGAACCGGCCACCCATCGGTGAAGGGGAAGAGGGCGCAGACGAGTTGTTGTTTGGGCTCCCGGCCGACGAAAACCATGTCCATTTCGGAGGCGGACAGACACAGACCACGCTGGATTTGCCCAGTGGCACGCACACCATGCAACTCGTACTGGGTGACTTGAACCATGTCCCCCACGACCCACCCGTTGTCAGTGACGTGATCACGATCACGGTAGAGTAAGGACCGTGGTGCCCACCGCAGTGGGCATCGCCCTTTCGCGTCAGATCGTGGCGGCGAGCCGCGTGCCCTGATCGATCGCGCGCTTTGCGTCCAGTTCAGCGGCGACATCTGCACCGCCAATGATGTGATGTGAAATGCCTGCTGTTTCCAGTGCATCGGCCAGGGTCCGATCCGGCACCTGACCTGCGCACAGGATGATGTCGTCCGCCTCGATCACAGTCGGGTTCTCGCGCGCCTCGCCGAAAGTGACATGCAGCCCGACTTCGTCAATCCGCTCATAGTTCACGCCGCCGACGAATTGCACATCCTTCATGTTGAGAGCGGCGCGGTGAATCCAGCCTGTCGTCTTTCCCAATCGGCGCCCGTGCTTTTCCGCCTTGCGTTGCAGCAGGGTGACGGCACGCGCGGGTGCTTCGGGTTGAGGTCCTTCGGGTGCAAGGCCGCCCCGGTTGACGGCAGGATCGCTGACCCCCCATTCCACCATCCAGTCGGGCAGGTTTTCCGTGGGGCTGTCGCCTTCGTGCACCAGGAATTCGGAAACATCGAAGCCGATGCCGCCCGCACCGACCACCGCGACCCGTTTGCCGGGTTGGCTGCGTTTTTTGAGCACGTCGATGTAGGAATGGACATTGGCGCCGCCTTGTCCGGGAATGCCGGGATCGCGCGGCAGGACCCCAGTGGCGATGATCACATCATCGAACCCGCTCAACATCTCTGGGGTGGCTTCGGTGTTCAGACGCACGTCGATACCCAGTTCGGCAATCATGGTGCGATACCAGTCCACAAGGCCCCAGAACTCTTCCTTGCCCGGCACCTGTTTGGCCATGTTCAACTGTCCGCCGATCTCGTCTGCGCGGTCGATCAGGGTGACCGCGTGGCCACGTTCTGCGGCTGTCATGGCGGCGGACAGGCCAGCAGGGCCTGCGCCAACCACCGCGATGGATTTGGGCGTGGCGGCCGGCTCGATCACCAGTTCCGTCTCGGCACACGCGCGCGGGTTCACGAGGCAGGAGCTCAGCTTGCCCGAGAACGTGTGATCGAGACAGGCCTGATTGCAGGCAATGCAGGGTGCGATCTGATCGGCCTTGCCGTTCATCGCCTTGGAGATGAAATGTGCGTCCGCCAACATGGGCCGGGCCATCGACACCATATCGGCGCAGCCCGTGGCCAGCACGTCTTCGGCGACCTCGGGCGTGTTGATGCGGTTAGAGGTGATGACGGGGATGCTCACCTGACCCATCAGCTTTTTCGTGACCCATGCAAAGGCCGCACGGGGGACGGATGTGGCGATTGTGGGAATGCGCGCTTCGTGCCAGCCGATGCCGGTGTTGATGATCGTCGCGCCTGCGGCCTCGATCGCCTTGGCCAGTTGGACAACCTCGTCAAATGTTGACCCGTTCGGCACCAGATCGATCATGGACAGGCGGTAGATGATGATGAAATCGGTCCCCACCGCTTCGCGCGCACGGCGCACGACTTCGACGGGAAGGCGCATGCGGTTCTCATAGGACCCGCCCCAGCGATCCGTGCGCTTGTTGGTGTGGGTGACAAGGAACTGGTTGAGGAAGTAGCCCTCGGACCCCATGATCTCGACCCCGTCATAGCCCGCCTGTTTGGCCCGCGCGGCCGTCGCCACAATATCGCTGATCTGCTTTTCGATGCCGTCTTCGTCAAGTTCTGCAGGCGGGAAGGGTGAGATGGGAGATTTGACAGCAGATGGCGCCACGCATTTTGGCCCATAGGCATAGCGGCCCGCATGCAGGATCTGCATGGCGATCTTGCCGCCTGCTGCGTGCACCCGTTCGGTTACGATCGCGTGGTTTTCGATATCCGCATCTGTGGTCATCATGGCGGCACCGGGCAATACGGACCCCTCCAGGTTCGGGCCAATCCCGCCGGTCACCATCAACCCTACTTCGCCGCGCGCGCGTTCTGCGTAGAACTCGGCCACGCGGTTCCAGTCCTTGGTTTCCTCAAGACCGGTATGCATCGATCCCATTAAAACGCGGTTCTTCAGCGTCGTGAACCCAAGGTCGAGCGGGGCAAGCAGGTGGGGATAGTGGGTCATCGTCGTCCTCCCAAACGTATCGCGTCTTGGTGTCTTGTAAGTGAAATGCAATGTCACGCACAACGCGGCGTCATGAGGGGTCCGGACATGTTTGAAATCAGACTTATGCATGCGCATGAGGCACAAGCCCTTGGTATGGTGATGTGGAGTGCCATCCACGACGGCGCCAGTCTTTACACCCGCGCGCAAAGGCGGGCGTGGTTGCCCGCACCGCACCAAAGCCCGGAATGGGCAGCCAAACTGGCGGGTCAAACCGTATGGGTCGCCTGCAGGGGCGATGGGCCTTTGGGTGTGATGACGCTTGCGGAACAGGGGTATGTCGATCTGGCATATGTCCATGCGGATGCCCAGGGACAAGGCGTGTTTTCAGCGCTGCAAAAGACGCTGGAACGTGAGGCCCGTGCGCGGTCTTTGCCCCGGATCTGGACCCATGCAAGCCTGATGGCACAGCCTGCTTTCGCCGCGCGCGGATTTCATGTTATCGCCCATGAAAAAGTGGAGCGTGCGGGGCAGACCCTGGCGCGTGCTGAGATGGAAAAGGTGCTGACATGACCCCCGAAGAGATCGCCAAACTGCCCTATCGCCGCAATGTCGGCGTTATGGTGATCAACGCGGATGGCAATGTCTGGGTCGGACAGCGCAATGATCGCTACAAGGATGCCTGGCAAATGCCCCAAGGGGGTATCGACCAGGGCGAGGATGCCCGTGCTGCTGCCTTGCGCGAATTGGAGGAAGAGACCGGGATCACGCCCGATCTGGTTGAAGTGGTCGCCGAGTCCGATGGCTACATTCCCTACGAACTTCCCCACGATCTGATCCCCAAGCTGTGGAAGGGCAAATATCGCGGGCAAGAGCAGAAATGGTTCCTGCTTCGCTTTGTCGGAACGGATGCGCAGGTAAACATCGACACCGATGATCCTGAGTTTTCTGCATGGCGTTGGATGCCCCCTGCAGAGCTGCCAGATGCCATCGTGCCGTTCAAAAGGGACGTTTATGTCGCCGTGCTCGCAGCCTTTGCCAACCATCTATGAGGCTCGCAAAGCGCGCTGTTATTGCATAGCATGCCCCGACACAGCACATCACAACATGGTTGAGCGGGCCTGACCCCGCTCCGGGTCAAAGGAAGGGAGCGGCGTGCGGTTTTTGGTTCTTGCGTTGATGGGTTTGCCTCTGCCTGCCTTTGCCCTGTCCTGCATGCCTTACGGGGTGACAGATGCCTATCTTGAGGCAGCGAATGCAGAGGAAGGGTATGTGCCCGTCCATGGAAACCTGAGCTTTGATCCCGAAATGCTGCCCAAAGTGGATTGGGAAAATCAGACCGAGGTCCCCGAAACGACACTGATTCCTGCCACGTTCAAGGGTGCGGCTCTTGGTCCGCGCGGGGTGCCGCAGGACTTTGAAACGGATGTGGTGTTGGAGGTAAACTGTGCAGGCCCTTGGTGCCCATCGCCGCAACCCGGCGATATGCTTGGGTTTCTGCGCAAGACGTCGCACAGCTATGTGTTGGAAACCAATGCCTGCGGCGGCTTTTTCTTCGGCCGGCCCAGTGCTGCTGCGATTGAACAGCTTCAAGACTGCTTGTCTGGCAGAGCGTGTGACCCTTCCGACCTGCGCTAGGGGTCTATGATCGGCACATGTGGTGCCAGTGTCCGGTCATAGGCGTGATCGATCCGCGGGTCTTCGGCGATTTCGATCTTTTGCATGATCGGTGAAAAGCCCGAGCGGCAATAAAACGGTAGGGCTTGCTGGCTGTCGATGGTGCAGGTGTGCACGTGAAAGCGGGTGATGGCCGCGGCAAAGGCGTGCTCGACCGCACGATCCATGAGGTACGCCCCGGCACCCGTCCCGATCAAGTTGGCGGTCAGGCCAAAATAGGCCAGTTCGCATTCCCCATCTTGACGGAAATCCAGTTCCAGAAGCGCCTCGGGCGTTCCATCCTTCATGAAGGTGAAGTATCGCGTGTCCGGATCGTCAAGAATTGCCGCGAGGTCGGTGTCCGACAACAGGTTGCGCCCGTACCAGAGCCAATCATCGCCAACCCGTCGATAAAGCGTGCGATATGAGGCGACGTCGGGGTGCATCTCTTCAAACGTCAGTCCGGCGGGCAGAGGCACGCCGCGCAAGCGTGGCTTGCGCATTTCCAGATACGTTACCACCATTGCCACCTTGCCCGGTGGGATGTCGTGAAACCCGTCCGCCAGCATTTATTCCAGTCCGGCGGCTGCGAACTGCTGTTTCATGTCCGTTTGGGGGCGGGGGCCGATGTGGCTGATGACTTCGGCGGCACACAGGTTGCCCATACGCCCGCACGTCGCCAGATCGCGCCCCGTCGCGATACCGTAAAGAAAGCCGGCGGCGAACTGGTCACCCGCGCCCGTTGCATCGACGGGGGTGACAGTTTCGACGGGGATGTCTTGGCGTTCGCCACGTCCCATAATGGTCACGCCGTCGCCAGAGCGCGTGCAGACCATAAGATCGATCATTTCCATGGTTTTCGCCATCGCCGCCTCAAGGTCGTCGGTTTCGAACAGCGACATGATTTCGTGTTCGTTGCCGATGACGTAATCCAGTTCGTTCCCGATCATGTCGAGGAAGTCTGCCCGGTGCCGATCCACGCAGAACGGGTCCGAGATCGCGATACCCGCCTTGCCGCCCGCAGCACGAGTCAGGCGAGAGGCCTGGCGGAACGCTTCTTTGCCCTTGTCCTTGTCAAACAGGTAGCCTTCGAGAAACATGAGTTCTGACTGCGAGGCAACGTCGTCCGGCACATCCTCTGGGCCCAACTCGGTCGAGATGCCCAGATAGGTGTTCATCGACCGCTCGCCATCGGGCGAGACAAAAATCATCGAGCGGGACGTGGGCAATTCACCGCCCGGCACAGGGGCGTTCACAAAATCAGTGCCGCTGTCCTGCATGGATTTGGCATAGAACTGACCCAACGCATCGTCATGGACCCGTCCGATAAAGGCTGTGGGCAGTCCCAGTGCGCCGACACCCGCAATCGTGTTGGCGACGGCGCCGCCCGGGGTCTGCAACCTGTCGTTCATTGCTCCGTACAACACCTCGCCGCGCTCGCGTTCGATCAGTTGCATGATCCCTTTTTCAATTCCCATCAGGTCCAGAAAGGAATCGTCGGCATGGGCAATCACATCGACAACGGCGTTGCCGATACCGGCGAGGGTGTACTTGGTCATTCGGTTTTTTCCTCAAAAGGGCAGAGATCGCGGATCAGGCAGGCCCCGCATTTGGGCTTGCGTGCCACGCATGTATAGCGTCCATGCAGGATCATCCAGTGATGGGCATGGAGTTGGAAATCGGCCGGAATGTGATCTTCGATGGCCCGTTCGACTGCGTCCACAGTCTTGCCTGGCGCGATGCCGGTCCGATTGCCAAGGCGAAAGATATGGGTGTCGACCGCCTGGGCCGGATATTGCCACCACATGTTCAGCACGACGTTGGCCGTCTTGCGCCCAACGCCGGGCAACGATTGCAGGGCGGCGCGGGAATTGGGGACCACGCCACCATAGTCGTCCACGAGGATCTGGCTCAGCTTGATCACGTTCTTGGCCTTTTGACGAAATAGGCCGATCGTCTTGATGTACTCCGTCACCCCCACAAGAC
>JBCBDZ010000144.1:0-9162 GCA_038529225.1 Pseudomonadota bacterium
CGGCCCTTCGCGAAGGGCCGCGAAATGACCAAGGCGATGCTGGATGAAAATCCTGATCTGGATTTTCTGTACTACTCCAACGACATGATTGGTGCGGGTGGGCTGCTGTACCTGATCGAACAGGGTATCGACATACCCGGTCAAATCGGATTGGCAGGCTTCAACGGCGTTGACCTGCTTGATGGATTACCCCGCCGCCTTGCCACGATGGACGCCTGCCGCCTCGACATCGGGCGCGCGGCGGCCAACATCATTCTTGAACGCTTGGACGGGGCGTCCGAGCCGCAGCATATCACCCTGACGCCAACGATTTCCTATGGGGACACCCTGCGTCGTCAACGGCGGCCTTGACCCCATTTACACTGACGAACACTGCAGCGCGGCGCGTTTTTCTGGACCGCCACGCCTTGTCTGACGCCCCAACGGGAACGGCCCATGGTCAGAACCTGCTGGCCCTGATCGAACGTCTGGGATTTGTGCAGCTTGACAGTATCAATACGGTGGCACGTGCCCATGATCTGATCCTGTTTTCACGCAAAGCGCGCTACCGGCCCAAAGCGTTGAAACTGCTTTACGAACGTGACCGGGCGCTGTTCGAACACTGGACCCATGATGCGGCGGTCGTTCCGATTTCATTTTATCCCTATTGGCACATGCGACGCGAACGGGACGCAGCCCTGTTGCGACGCCGCTGGAAAGACTGGCGGCGCGACGGTTTCGAAGCACAGTTTCAACCCGTCCTCGACATGATCCGCGAACGGGGTCCGGTCTGTTCGGCACAAGTCGGCGAAGGCGAGAAACGCGGGTCAGGCGGCTGGTGGGATTGGCATCCTTCCAAGACGGCGCTGGAGTATTTGTGGCGCAGCGGGGCGTTGACCGTCGTGAAACGGCAAGGTTTCCAGAAATACTATGATCTGACCGAACGCGTGATCGACCGAACGACCGTCGGGAATGCGCCGGATACCGAAGAGACGATCGACTGGTGTTGCCGCGAGGCTTTGAAACGGCTGGGCTTTGCCACCCATGGAGAATTGGCAGCGTTCTGGGATCATATCACGCCTGCAGAAGCGAAAGAGTGGTGCAGTCGCGCGTTGGAAACAGGGCGGATCATCCAGATCTGCATCACCTGCGTCGACGGCTCAGCCCGTCCCGCCTATGCGTGGCCAGACCTGCCCTATTGCCCGACCCAAATCACTGATCCGACGCCGCGCTTGCGAATCCTCAGCCCCTTCGACCCTGCACTGCGTGATCGCAAACGGGCAGAGCGCCTGTTTGGTTTTGACTACCGGATCGAGATTTTCGTGCCTGAACCAAAACGCAAATACGGATACTACGTTTTTCCATTGCTGGAAGGCGACAAGGTTGTTGGGCGCATCGACATGAAGGCGTTCCGCGCCGAAGACACCTTGCGCGTCCGCGCACTCTGGCCAGAGCGTGGGGTACGCTGGGGCAAGGGTCGGCAGCGTGCACTTGAGGCTGAACTGGATCGCATTCTGCGTCTGGCTGGTGTGACCCGACTTTGCTTTGAGGACCATTGGCTGCGCAGCCCGCTTTAACCAATTGCGCGCAGACCTAAAGGCGTTAGGTTCGCCACATGCAAACCACTCCATTTGTTCCGACAATCCGATCCGTGGGTCTGAATGGCCTGCTGGTGACCTTTGGCGCACGTGCGACCGACGCGGCAAACCGCGCGGCCATCGCATTCCGGGCAGAAGTGGACGCGTTGAGTTGGCCTGAAATTTCCGAAAGCAGCAGCACGCTGGTCTCTGCTTTCTTTCGCGTGGACTTGGCGGAGTACGATTTTGATTCTCTCAAGGATCGCCTGAACGAAGTGCTGGCCGCGCAGGATTGGACGACAACTGCACTGCCTTCAAACCGAACTTTGTGGACCATTCCGGCGGTGTTTGGCGGACCGCGCGCGCCGCAACTGGCGGAGGCCGCCGAGGCGGCGGGCCTGAGCGTTGCCCAAGCTGAAACCGCGCTGACCGGGACAAGGCTGCGTGTGCTCACTTTGGGATTCGCGCCCGGCCAGCCTTATCTCGGCACTCTGGGTGAGGAATGGGACATCCCACGCCAGGTCGGTCTGTCCCCCAACATCCCCGCCGGCGCGCTGGTTGCCGCGGTGCGCCAGATTTGCCTGTTTACCAAGGACACGCCCACGGGCTGGCGTCACATCGGCCAGTCCGCCTTTGCCTGTTTTCGCCCATCCAGCACGACACCCTTCCCACTCGCACCCGGGGATGAGGTGCAGTTCACCGCAATCACTGACCAAGAGTTAGCCCGCATCGAAGCACACAATTCGGATGGTGACGGCGGTGCAATACGCGCGGTGCTCGAATGAGGGGGCTGATCGTTCACACCGTCGGCCCCGGTGTCGCCGTCCAAGACCTCGGCCGGCCCGGGTTCCTCGCGAAGGGTTTGACAAATGGAGGGGCCGCCGACCTGCGCGCTGTGCACGAAGGGGCGGCACTCTTGCAGCAAGACCCCAGCCTTGCAGTGCTTGAGATGGTCGGGACCGGGGGTGCGTTTGAGGCAACTGATGATCTGCGTGTTGCCCTGACGGGTGGTGTGATGACGGCAGACATTGACGGGCGCGCCATCGCATGGAACGCCAGCCACGCGGTTCCCAAGGGCGCGCGGCTGACCATTGGGCCAACGCGGACCGGTACCTATGGCTATCTCCATGTCGGCGGTGGGTTTGCGACCGAGGTCAGCATTGGCGCACGGGCCACGCACCTGTCCTGCGGTCTGGGCGCGTTGGTTGCCGCGGGTGACACATTGCACATCGGTCCCGACGCCAGCCACGATGTGGGCATGACACTGGCCCCGGACACGCGGTTTACCGGAGGCACGATCCGCGTCGTACCCAGCATGCAAACCGAAGATTTCGACATCGCAATCCGCGATCGTTTTGAGCAAACAGAGTTCCGCCGCGACCCGCGCGCCAACCGCCAGGGGATCCGTATGGACAGCGACGGCGAAGGGTTTTCCAATCCCCAAGCACTCAGCATCGTCAGTGAAGTCATCGTACCCGGTGACATTCAGATTACCGGTGATGGTACACCTTTTGTGCTGATGGCTGAATGCCAGACGACAGGCGGGTACCCACGCATTGGTACCGTTTTGCCTTGCGACTTGCCACGTGTGGCGCAGGCCCCTGCGGGGACCAGCCTGCGCTTTGAATTTGTAACCTTGAAAGAGGGTGCGGCCATTCAGGCCCGCGCCAATTCTGATCTGGCCAAACTCCCCGCAGCAGTAACACCCTTGGTGCGTGACCCGTCGACGATGCAGGACCTGCTCAACTATCAGCTTATTGACGGCGCGATCTCGGCCACACACCCCCATTTGGATGAAGGAGACTAACCCGATGCAAGTCGATCTGAACGCGGATATGGGCGAAAGTTTTGGCCCTTGGGAAATGGGCGACGATGCAGCCCTGCTTGGTACAGTGACATCCGCCAGCATTGCGTGTGGCGCGCACGCTGGGGATCCCGACGTGATGGCGACGACGATGCAGATCGCGTTGGAAAAGGGCGTCGGGATCGGATCACACCCTGGCTTTGCCGACATTCAGGGGTTTGGACGGCGTCGGATCGACATGCCGCTCGCCTCACTGCAAAATTCAATCCGCTGTCAGGTTGGAGCGAGCCTTGGCATGGCGCGCAGTCTGGGCGCTACGGTGCGCCATATCAAACTGCACGGAGCACTCGGCAATATGACGTCCGAGGATGAAGACATGGCCCGCGGGTGCTACGAGGCGGCCCTGTCCGCACACCCGGACGCAATCATCATGGTGCTGGCTGCCACCGCACAAGAACGCGCAGCGCGTAAGTTGGGAGCCGCCTTTGCCTGCGAGATCTTTGCAGACCGTGCCTATAATGCGGACGCGACGCTTGTGGATCGCCGCAAGCCGGGTGCAGTGATCCATGACGCGGACCTCGCGGGCAAACGGATGGTCGAGATGGTAAAGGCCCAGGCCATCATCACCGAGGACGGCACCCGGATCGAAACGCCAATCGACAGCATTTGCTGTCATGGCGACACGCCCGAAGCCGTAGACATCGCCGCCTCTGTCCGGCGTACGCTGGAGGCGGAAGGGATCATTGTCAAAGCGTTTGACGGGCGACGAGACTGACGGCCCCTTGTGCCTGTCCAAGTAGGCCCTGATGCGGGCGTTTGGGATATGTGGACCTTGAAAGCGCAAAGCGCCCTCCTGACATTTGAAAGACTTCAACGATGCAAACATTCCAGGGTGCGACGGTCTACCTTCCGGGCGAGATGGTGGAAACGAACGTGACCATCGCGGATGGGCTGATCGCTGACATCGGGGCCGCGCCGCAAGGCGAGGTGATTGACGCGCGCGGCCTGATCCTTGCGCCCGCTCTGATCGATGTACACGGTGACGCCTTCGAACGACAGGTCATGCCCCGGCCCGGCGTCTTCTTCCCCGTGGAAACCGCTGTGCTCGAAACCGACAGGCAACTGGCGGCCAACGGGATCGCGACGACGTATCACTCCATCACACTCAGCTTTGAACCCGGACTGCGCAGCGTTGATCGTGGGCGCGAGATGATGCAGGCCATCCGCGATCTGGCCCCGCGGCTGTTGGTCGAAAACCGTATTCAACTGCGCTGGGAAACCTTCGCCTTTGAAGCGCTCGACACCATCGATTGGGCGCTGGACGCGCCCCTAAGCCCTTCGCTTGCGTTCAATGATCACTTGTCGATGTCGATGCGCAGCTTTGATACGAAAATTCAGGATCGGCAATTCGAACACAGCGCAGATTACGCGCTGGCTGATCCAAATGACCCACGGCTCGCAACGGTGCGGCACGACAAACACGCAGCACGCGCGGGTCTGGCAATTGACGATTACATGGCGCTGATCCGGCGGGTGTGGGCGCGTCGCCCGGATGTGCCAGGCGCGATGCAGGCGCTCGCAGACAAAGCACGCGCCAAGGGCGTGCCAATGCTCAGCCACGATGATACGCAAGCAGAAACGCGCCAGCATTATCGCGGATTGGGCGCCACCGTGGCCGAGTTTCCAATGACTATGGCACCGATTGAGGACGCACGGACCCACGGAGATACGATCATCTTCGGCGCACCCAATGCGGTGCGCGGCGGCAGCCACATCGGATCGCTTGCTGCAGGCGACATGATCGAAGAGGGGCTGTGTGACGCGCTGGCATCAGACTATTTCTACCCCGCCATGCTGGCAGCCGTAGACCGCCTCGACCGCGAAAAGCGTGCAGATCGCTTATCGCTTTGGTCACTGGTATCGACGGGCCCCGCACGCGCGATGCAGTTGGAGGATCGCGGTGAAATTGCGGTAGGACAACGCGCTGATCTGGTGTTGGTTGATTGGCCCGATGGTCACACTCCCGCGATACAAGGCACATGGGTGGCCGGACGCCCGGCATACCGCGCACAACCTGCACACTGACAACATCGTGAGTGCACGTCAGAGCAGTTTTTCTTGCCCGGCAATCACGGCATCGTACATATCGTGCCAATGGAATTTGTATTCGCATATCTCGCCGGGCTGTTGACCCTGATAAACCCGTGTGTCCTGCCGGTTCTGCCCATTGTCCTGGTCAGCGCCCTGAATGCGGACCGCTATGGACCCGTCGCCTTGGCCGCAGGGATGAGCGTCTCTTTTGTGACCTTTGGACTGTTTGTAACAGCATTCGGTCCCGCAATTGGCCTGACCCAAGACACGATAGCACAGGCAGGGGCCGTCCTGATGATCGTTTTCGGGACGATGCTGGTCGTGCCGATGTTTGCACGGCAATTCGAGATGGCGACCGCCGGGTTTGCGTCTCAGGCCGACAGCCGCATGAACGATGTCGACGCTTCAGGGAAAAAGGGGCAGTTCCTCGGCGGTCTGCTGCTTGGTGCGGTATGGTCCCCATGCATAGGTCCGACACTTGGCGGGGCTATAGCTTTGGCGTCTCAGGGGCAGAATCTCGGTTATGCCGGGTTGATCATGGTCTTCTTTGCAATGGGCGTCTCAACCCTGGTCATCGGCCTTGGCCTTGGTGCGCGCGAGGCGATCCGAACGCGGGCCCAAGCTTTGCGCGGGATCGCAGAGCGCTCCAAACCGATCCTCGGCGTCACCTTCATCGCAGTTGGTCTGATGCTGTTTTTCCAAGTTCACCACATCATCGAAGCATGGGCGCTTGAGGTTGTGCCGATCTGGCTGCAAGACCTCTCGGTCGCTCTTTAACCCTGGGAGACTTTTCATGGATCGTCGTACATTCCTGATCTCAGCAGCCGCGGCAACTGCCGCACCCTTCGCCGTTCAGGCTGCTGGCTTTGTTGACTACACGCCCGGCGCAATCGATGCGGCACTGGCTGAGGGCAAAACAGTGTTTGTCGACTTTTCCGCCACGTGGTGCAGCACCTGCAAGCGGCAGGAACGTGTGATCAACGCCCTGCGTGCAGAAAACCCAGACTATGACGCCAAACTGACCTTCATCAAAGTCGATTGGGACACCTACGGACGCGCCGACGTCACCACATCGCGCAACATCCCACGCCGCTCGACCCTGCTGGTATTGCGCGGAGACGACGAACTGGGCCGCGTTATCGCGGGCACGTCCAAAAGCCAGATCAAGGCACTGATGGATATCGGGCTCTGACACTGTCCTGACGCACAACAAAGCCGAGGTGTTTGGCCACCGATAAATAGCCAAACACGCAAAATCCTTCGGCGATCAAACCAGATCAGCGTCCGTCATGATTTCGACCAACGCCGGGCCATCTACAGCCAATGCTTTCTGCAAGGCCGCTTCGATTGCATCTGCCGACACGACCTTTTCCCCGTGCGCACCGCAGATCTTGGCGAAAGCGGCAAAGGACGGATTGTGCAGGTTGGTCTCCCACACGGGCCATTCACCCGAGCGTTGTTCTTTGGAAATCTTGCCAAGCTCACCGTTGTGCAACAGCACATGGGTGATATCCATCCCGTACTTCACGGCAGTGGTCAGTTCCATCGGGTACTGCCCGAACCCGCCATCGCCCGAGATTGAGATTACCTTGCGCCCTTTGAGCCAGTCGAAGTCCTGTGTCGCGGCCCAAGCACCCATTGCGGCAGGAAACCCAAAACCGATGGAGCCGAGATACCCGGACATCAAAACACGCTGGCCCTTGGTCTCGAAATAGCGGCCAAAGGAATAGGTGTTGTTGCCAACATCCACAGCAATAACCGCGTCGCTTGGTGCGACGCGGGACAGTGCGGCAAAGATAGCAGCAGAGTGTATGCCGTTACCGCCCTCCTCGCTCAAACGGGTCTGTTTTTCGTCCCGCCAGATCTGCCACCGTTCGGCCAGCTCGGCGACCTGATCAGGGGCGTCTGCAGAGCGGTTGACGCGCGGCGCGATGCTCTGGCAAAACGCACCGATCTCTGCCCAGATGGGCAGGGTGACGGGGTGGAATTTGCCCAGTTGCATGCGCTCGTAATCCACCTGGATGATGGTCTTGCCCCGTGCGATCCCCGTATGGTTGGAGAACGACGTACCCAGAGTCAGGATCAGGTCCGCTTCATTCATGAACCAGCTGGCAATCGGAGTCCCCGACCGCCCAAGGACCCCGGCCGCGTTGGGGTCATCATCTGCGATCAGACCCTTACCCTTGAAGGTCGTCAGAACAGGCGCGCCCAGATCGACTGCCAGCTTCGTGATCGCATCCATATGATCCCAAGCCCCGTGACCGACCACGAGGATCGGGCGTTTGGCCGTGTTCAGCAGTTCAAGCGCATCGGAAACGTCGTCGTCACTTGGTTTGACGACCGCACGGCCCATCCGTCCAGCTGGCGCGCTGGCAGGCTCGTCAGACGGATTGGTCTGCATGTCATCGGGAAAGATCAGATGCGCCACATCCTGTTCCACCAGCGCGTTTTTCATGGCCAGCGAAACCAGTTCAGAGTGGTTTGATGTCGACAGAACCGTCTGGCTGAACTTGCTGACGGCTGCAAAGGCCGACGCCAGATCAATGTCCTGAAAGGCGCCCGGTCCAAAGACCTGTGTCTGGACCTGACCGGTCAGTGCCAGCACGGGCGCGCGATCCACTTTCGCATCCCAAAGTCCGGTCAACAGGTTGGTCGCACCCGGTCCTGCGATGGTCAGGCAGGCGGCCGGATGCCCTGTCAACTTCCCATAGGCGGACGCTGCAAAGGCCGCAGCCCCCTCGTGGCGGATACCTATGTACTTCATCTCACCGGCTTCGACACGCATCCGTATGGCATCAGCAAGACCCAGGTTCGAATGCCCGACCATTCCGAACACATGTTTTACGCCCCAATTGACCATGCTCTCGGCCATCTGATCGCTCACAGTGCGTTCATGGGGCGGTTCAGCTTCGAGCCCGACAAAGATCTCGTCCCCTTCGATCTTTACCGGATAAATCGTCTGCCCCGTGTCCTCATGCCCGCCCGGCGGCTTGCCTGTCAGCGGGTCAAAATCCCATCCATGCCACGGGCATCGGATCCAGCATTTACCCCCTTCGCCACGCTCAATTGATCCCTCACCTAAAGGACCGCGCTGATGTGGGCAGTGGTTGTTCATCGCCGCCCACTGGCCGTCGAAATGGGACAGGCAGATCGACGTCGTGCGGGCGGTCACGGTTTTGACACGTCCCTCGGGCAGGTCACCTGTGTGCCCGACACTGATCCAATCCAATGTATCGCTCATGACAGTCCTCCAAAAGCCACGCCCGAGATATCGGACATGTCTTTCTTCCAGGTGGTCAGATCGCTTGCATTGAATTTGCCAAGGTGATCATGGCCGCAGGCCCGTGCCATTACCTGCATCAACTCGGTGCTCGCTTCGAAAAAGTTGGCCAGTTGGCGCGCTGATTTTTCCACGACAAGGCGGCTCACCAGATGCGGCTTCTGACTGGCGATGCCCACCGGGCAGTTGTTCGTGTGGCACGCACGCATCGCGATGCATCCAATGGCCTGCATCGCGGAATTTGACACTGCTATTGCATCTGCACCCAAAGCCAATGCTTTGACAAAATCTGCAGGCTTGCGCAGCCCGCCGGTAATCACCAGCGACACATCATTACGCTCAAGCCGGTCAAGATGGGCTCGCGCCCGTGCCAACGCAGGTATCGTCGGCACCGAGATGTTGTCACGGAAGATAATCGGGGCTGCCCCCGT
>JBCBDZ010000145.1:0-9091 GCA_038529225.1 Pseudomonadota bacterium
GGCTGTCCGGGGCGGATGGTGACAGGGCGCACGCCTGCAAAGAGGGTCAGGGCTTTGCGCAGATCGATCTGCGGTGAAATCTCGGTCCCATCCGGATATCGCACATCCGGCAATCCCATGGCCGACAGTAAAATGGCATCCGCCGCGCGGGCTGCCTGCATGGATGCAACAGGAAAACTTTCGCCCGTCTCGCGATAATGCGCCGCCCCGGCTGGGGCATCGACAAAGTTCAAATCGTATTCCCCGTCAGCGGCCAAATCCGACAGCAGTGCGACCGTGGGCGCCATAATCTCTGGCCCGATCCCGTCCCCCTGAAAGACGGCAATATCAAACGTGGTTTTCATCGGCGGGGCCTTTCATTGTGCTTAGACTGACAGCTGAGTCGTCTGTGGATTGCATTGACGTATACATTAAAGTATGCGTTTGTAAATCCACTGATGGATTCACGTCAGAGTATTGCCAAAGGGAGGGCAGGCCATGCCATATGCAGTCACCGTCGTTTTCGACATCAAGGAAGGGCAGATGGAGGCGTTTATGGAAGCGATCCTGTTTAATGCCCGCAGTTCCGTGGCCAATGAACCGGGCTGTCGTCAGTTCGATGTGTGCACCGATCCGGGCGAGCCGAACACAGTCTTTCTGTACGAGCTTTATGACGATCTTGCCGCCTTCGAGGCGCACCAGCAAATGCCCCACTACAAGGCCACCGGCCCCAAAGTGGCGGATCTTGTTGCCAACAAGACCCTGCGCACCTTCGAGCGTGTGGACAGATGAGCACCTGGGAAATCTACGCCATCAAATACGGCGACAGGGACGGGCGCACGCGGGCGGACAGCTTCATCTTTGATGACAATCACGACGCGCCCCACGCCATCGACTATTACATGTGGCTGATCCGGGGTGCGGGGCGCAACATCCTTGTGGATACAGGCTATGATGCCGAAGAAGCCACCGCGCGCGGACGACCCATCCGGCTTGATCCGGTCGAGGCGCTGAAACCTTTCGATCTCAAACCCGAGGACATCACCGAAATCATCGTCACGCACCTGCATTACGACCATGCAGGTGGCTTGCACCTGTTCCCGAACGCCAAGCTACACATGCAGGCCGCGGAAATGGCCTATGCCACCGGTCCGTGCATGTGCCATGACACGCTGCGGATGCCGTTCACGGCCGGGCATGTGTGCGAGGCGGTCAAGCGGCTCTATTCGGGTCAGGTGATCTTTCACGACGGTGAGGCACAGCTTGCTGATGGCATCACGCTGCACTGCATCGGCGGGCACTCGCGCGGGCTGCAGGCGGTGCGGGTGCGCACGCAGGCGGGATGGATGGTGCTGGCCTCGGATGCGTCGCATTTCTATGAGAACTTTCAACTGCGCAAACCTTTCCCTATCGTTGTGGACCTGCAAAACATGCTCGACGGGTTCGACACGCTCTATCGACTTGCCAGCAGCCCAAGCCTGATTGTCCCTGGCCACGACCCTTTGGTGCGCACTTTTTTCCCCCAAGCCATGGCGGATCACATCCATCGGCTCGACGCGGGCCCGGTGCGCGACATCACGCTCTAGCCGGCGTTGGTGCGCGCGAACACGAAAGTTGAATTGTGCCTGTCACGATTGATCGCTAGGTGTAGGGTGGATTTTCCGCACCGCAGCATGATCAGAAAGGGCACCCCATGACACGCACCGCCATCATCACCGGATCGACCAGCGGCATCGGCCTTGGCATCGCCGAAGCCTTTGCCGCCGAAGGGTTCAACATCATGCTCAACGGGTTTGGCGACGCCGCAGAGATCGAGGAAACGCGCGCCCGCCTCGACGAAAAGAGCGCAGGTGAGGTGGGCTATCACGGCGCGGACATGACCAAGCCCGAAGAGATCGAACACCTTGTGCTGCAGACCCAAGAGCGGTTTGGGTCCGTCGATATCCTCGTCAACAACGCCGGCATCCAGTTCGTCGGCCCGGTCGAAGAGTTCCCGATCGAGAAATGGGACGCCATCATCGCGATCAACATGTCCTCGGCCTTTCACACGATCCGTGCGGCCCTGCCGGGGATGAAGGAACGCGGGTTCGGGCGCATCATCAACATCGCCTCCGCCCATGGCCTCGTCGCCTCGCCCTTCAAATCGGCCTATGTGACGGCCAAGCACGGAGTGGTGGGCCTGACCAAGACGGTCGCCCTTGAGACGGCGGAACATGGCGTCACTGTCAACGCCGTGTGCCCGGGCTATGTGCTCACGCCACTGGTCGAGGGGCAGGTCGCCGACACCGCCAAGGCGCGCGGCATCACCGAGGACGAAGTCAAAAACGACGTCATGCTCAAGGCCCAGCCGACCAAGGAATTCGTGACCGTGGAACAACTGGGCGCGGTCTGCGTGTTCCTCTCGACCGAGGCCGCAGCATCCATCACCGGCACATCCCTTCCGGTCGACGGTGGGTGGGTCGCGCAGTAGGCGCGCATACAGACGAACGTGCAGTAACCCCGGGAGTCAGCTCCAATGTCCAAGGAAAACGGTCGCGCCAAACGCCACGAAAAATCGATCAACCTCGCGCTGCAAGGGGGCGGGTCACACGGCGCGTTCACATGGGGTGTGCTGGATCGGATGTTCGAAGAAGACAAGCTCTGGATTGAAGGGATCAGTGGCACCTCTGCCGGGGCCATGAATGCGGTTGTGGCCACCCAAGGCATGTATGACGACGGGGCTGTTGGCGCGCGCGCCGCACTGGAAGACTTCTGGCACGCCGTCAGCATCGCAGGGCAGGCCAGCCCCATTAAACGCTCTCCGCTGGATGTGCTGTTCGGGTCGTGGTCGCTGGATCACTCTCCCGGCTACATCATGATGGACGCGCTCAGCCGCATGGCGTCGCCATACGATCTGAACCCCTTTGGGATCAACCCGCTGCGCGATCTGGTCGAAGAGTTCATCGATTTCGACAAGGTCGCCAACTGTGCCGATATGGGGCTCTATATCTCGGCCACCAATGTGGAAACGGGCCGCGCGCGGGTGTTCAAACGCCACGAAGTGACGCTGGATGTGGTCATGGCCTCTGCCTGCCTGCCGACCATGTTCAAGGCGGTGGAGATCGACGGCGTGCCCTATTGGGACGGCGGCTATATGGGCAATCCGGTGCTGTTTCCGTTCATTGACGAGTCCCCCTCGGACGACATCGTGATCGTGCAGATCAACCCGCTCTTGCGCCCCGGCACGCCGAAACAGGCCCGCGACATCCAGAACCGGCTGAATGAAATCACCTTCAACGCCTCGCTCTTGCGGGACTTGCGCACCATCGACCTGATCCACCGGCTGATCGAGGACGGAGCCCTGTCAAACAACGAGTACCGCACCATGAACATGCATTTGATCGACGGGTGCGATGACATGCTGGAACTGGATGCGTCCTCCAAGGTGAACTCCGAATGGGCGTTTCTGGAACACCTGCGCGATCTGGGCCGGGCACATGCGGATCGGTGGCTGGGCGCCAATTTCGACAAGATCGAAGTGGAAAGCACGCTCGATCTGCGCGCCCTGTTTGACGATGTGCGGGGGGCGCATGGGGCGAACATCGTAGAGTTGCGGTCGCGCAAGGATTGACCGGTTGAGCCGTGCCAGCGGCTGCCCGCGGGAGGCCGCTCTGACCTGAGTGCGGCGCAGTTGATGGTTATCATTTGCATGTAACGATTGAGCGGCGTGACAGCGTCGATGTAGCGGCAGCCCGGGGGGCGGGCAGCCGCTGGCACGGCGGCCTTCGGCCTTGTTTCCGTGCCTGCTAGATTACTCGACCATATGGCACGCCACCCGTGCGCCACCGACCTTGCGCAACACCGGGCGCTCCTCCCGACACACCGCCTGGGCCAAAGGACAGCGCGGGTTATACGCGCACCCCGGCGGCGGGTTGATCGGGTCGGGGATCTCGCCCGTGGGAGGGGCGACCTCACGCCCGAATCCATCCAGCTTGGGCGCAGCTGCCAGCAACATCTGCGTGTAAGGGTGCTTGGGGGTCTCGAACAGTTCTGACGGGGCAGCCTCCTCGACCAAACGGCCCAAATACAAAACCCCGATCCGGTCCGCCATGTGCTGCACCACCGTCAGATCATGGCTGATGAACAGGTAGGTCAGGCCAAACTCGTCCTTCAGATCGCTCATCAGGTTCAACACCTGCGCCTGCACGGACACATCCAATGCGCTGGTCGGCTCATCGCACACGATCAGTTTCGGCTCGGACGCAAGCGCGCGGGCAATGCAGATGCGCTGGCGCTGGCCACCGGAAAACTCATGGGGAAACTTGCCCGCGTCGCGCGCACTCAGGCCCACCTGCTCCAAGAGCCGCTCGGCCAGCCCGGCGGTCTCACCGCCACGGGCCGCCACCGGTTCGACAATGATGTCACGCACCCGCCAGCGCGGGTTGAGGGACGCAAACGGGTCCTGAAAGATCATCTGGATGTCTGCGCGCACCGCGTCGATCTTGTCCGCGTCCGTCTCGCGCGCCAAATCGATGCCGCGAATGTCCACGACACCCTCGGACGGACCCAACAACCCCACCAGCATCTTGCCAATGGTCGATTTGCCCGACCCGCTCTCGCCCACTAGGGCATAGACGGTGCGTTCCTCGATCTCGAAACTCACGTCCGACACAGCCGTCAGCAACGCGCGGGGGCGACGTTCGATCACCCGGTTCAGCCACGGCTTGGACACGTCAAAGATGCGCGTGAGGTTGCGGACGCTGACCAATGACATCAGGCCACAGCCTCGCGCTCGATCGGAAAGAAACAGGCCGCACGGCCCGCGCCATCCTCAATGGAAGGGCCCGGATCAACGCGGCACTGCGCAGCGGCGCGCGGACAACGCGGATGAAAGGCACAGCCCGTCGGCAGGCTGTCCAGACGCGGCATGGATCCGGGGATCTGGTGCAACCGGTCCTTCCCGCGCGAGGCCAGCGGCGTCGAGCCCATGAGCCCGTCCGTGTAAGGGTGCAGCGGCGCGCTCAGCACCTCGCGCACCGGGCCAAGTTCAGCCAGTTTGCCCGCATACATCACCGCCACGCGGTCACAGGCCTCGGCAATCACGCCCATATCGTGGGTGATCAGCATCACGGCGGTGCCGCGTTCACGGCAAAGACGCTTGAGCAGCGCGATGATCTGGGCCTGCACCGAGACGTCAAGCGCGGTCGTCGGCTCATCCGCGATGACCAAGGATGGTTCGGCGCACAGGGCAAGCGCAATCACGACCCGCTGCCGCATGCCGCCGGAAAACTCGTGCGGGTAGCTGTCGACGCGCTGCGCTGCTCCCGGAATCCCGACCTCGTCCAGTGCGGCCACGGCGCGCGCCCGTGCCTCGCTTTGCGAGATATCCAGATGCGCCAGCATCGTCTCGGCCAGCTGATCCCCGATCTTGAGCAGGGGGTTGAGCGAGGTCAGCGGGTCCTGAAACACCATCCCGATCTCTTTGCCGCGCAAGCGGCGCATCGCATCTCCCTTGAGCGGATCAATACGGGTGCCGTTCAGATGAATTTCCCCTGACGCGATATGGGCAGGCGGGCTGAGCAGCCCGATAACTGCATTCCCCGCCATCGACTTGCCCGCGCCGGATTCGCCCACCACCCCAAGGATCTCTCCGGGCGCGATGTCATAGGACACTCCGTTCACAGGGCGCAACACGCCGTGGCGGGTGGGGATGTCGACCGTCAGGTCGCGGATGGACAGAGTGGGGGAGGGCACGGTGATCCATTGTTAAGGTCCCTTCTTTTATGGGAACTTCACCACCCGATGGCAAGCCACATGGACGCAGGCCCGGCGCAAAGCGGGCCCGGTGCCTGTTCGTGTTGCGCCTGACGGCCGCGCGCTGTCAGCTTTGGTTCGGGCCTCTGAGCCGACGGATCGATGCCCGTACGGCCCGCCAGCTTTCGGCCTCATCCAACTTGCGTGCATTGCGCGCTGCGTTGGCTTTGCGGGCTGCCTCCGCCTCGGCCTTGTCGCCATGGGCGGCGTATAGGGCCTGTGCATATTCTGCGACTTTGATTGCTTCCATACTTGCCTCCTGTCCGTGTACGGGACGGCGCGGGTGAAACGCGCCTGCAACCTGGACCCGGGAGGCTACAGCAAGACGGGCGTTCGCGCAAATTCAGGCATCGGCCCGCCGTACCGCGCATTCCCCTGCTTTTTGTGCCTGTTTTGCGGGCTGGCGCGGGGTATGTGCTGAAAAAAGGGGCGCGCCTTTCCATAAAGCCCCGGCTTTTCGCGCTCGCAGCATCGAAATGCTGCGTTTGCACAATAGGCTTTACCCACGATCGGTGCGGGAGGACGCCAAAGGACCTGAACCCCTTTTGAAAGGACCCTCTCCCATGTGCCTGAGTGCTGAAGCTTTCGGACTGTTCCTCTCCATCATCTCTTTGCAAAACGTCTCTGTCGAACAGGGGCTTGTCACCATACACACGCCAGACCGGGACGTGACGTGGATTGCCACCGGAGCCAAGTGGTGCACGACTGCCCCGAACGGCGGCACGCTTGCCATGCTGGATGGTGCGGCCATCCGCATCTGAGGCCCTTTGCGGCGCGTCAGTCGCTCAGCTCAGTGGTCATGCGCGTCTTGATGCGCGCCTCCACGAGGGGGGACAGGGACATCATGGTCTCGCTGGCCCGCGTCTCGGCACTTGCTTGCATGGCAAGGGCGGTCTGCAATTCCTCATCCCCGTAAAAGGCGATCAGCTTTTTGAGCGCGTCGTCGGAATAGGTCCGGGCAAAGGCCTCGACATAGATATCCACCACCTCGGCGCGCGCCTTGGACCATTCACTGACCGAAATGCTGCGAATGATCTCGATCTGATCGGGCCGCAAGTCCGAGCCTGTAAAGGGCAGCAAAGCCCGATGCTTGGCGACAAAGATCATGCGGTCGATCTGGGTTTGAAAATGCCGGACCGCAATCAGGTCGCGGGCGAGGTCGGAGGTCGCACGCTCTTGCGCGCCCACGTTGACGGCAGACAGGCTCAGCATCATGGCGGCAATGGCGACCCGTGTCATCTGAGCCTCGGGTTCAACGCATCGCGCAGCCAATCCCCCAGCAAATTGACGCTGAGCGCCAACACCAGAAGCGTGATGGCCGGGAACAGCAAAATCCACCATTCGCCCGAGAACAGGAAGCCCTGCCCGATGCGGATCAGGGTGCCGAGAGAGGGCTGCGTCGGGGGCGCGCCCACGCCAAGGAAAGACAAAGTCGCCTCTGCAATGATCGCCAAAGCCAGCGAAATTGTCGCGATCACCAGCACGGGCGAGAGCACATTGGGCAGGATATGGCGCACCATGATCGCCGGGCCCGAACGGCCGATCAGCTTGGCGGCGGCCACGTATTCCTTGTTCTTTTCGACCAGCGTCGCGCCCCGCACAACACGCGCGAACTGCACCCAGTCCGACAGGCCAATGGCAATGATCAGCACCCAGATCGCCATCTGGTCGCGATACTCCACCGGGGTCACCCCCTTGGCGATGCCAAAGATCAGCATGGCCACAAGGATCGCCGGAAAGGTCAACTGCACATCCGCCACGCGCATGATGATCGTTTCGGTCCAGCCGCCAACATAGCCTGCAAGCAGTCCCAGCGTGATGCCCAGCACCATGGCGAAGGCAACCGCAGCCGCCCCCACAAACAGCGAGATGCGCATGCCATAGAGGATCGTGGAAAACACATCCCGGCCCTGATCGTCCGTGCCCAGCCAGAACGTCTCGCCCGTGAACGCATTCGGGGTCATCGGCGCTGAAAACCCGTTCATGAGGTTGAGCGAGGCCGGATCAAACGGGTTGTAAGGCGCAATCAGCGGCGCAAACACCGCCGAAAGCACCAGCAAAGCGACCAAGGCAAAACTGACCACCGCGACGGGCGAGCGTTTGAATGCATAGAAAAAATCCGAACGCAGCGCGAGGCTCAGGCGCGAGGGGTCCTTTTCCACAACCTCGGGAAGGGGAGTGTCCACCATCTCAGTGCGCCCCCGTCCGGTCCACGCGCAGGCGCGGATCAATGGCGAAATACAGCAGGTCCACGATCAGGTTGATCCCCACAAACATCACCGAAATCAGCATCAGGTACGCGGCCATGACGGGTATATCCACGAACTGAATCGCGTTGATGAACAACAGGCCCACACCGGGCCACTGAAACACCGTCTCGGTGATGATGGCAAAGGCGATGATGGATCCCAACTGCAACCCCGTCACCGTGATCACGGGCACCAGAGTGTTCTTTAACGCGTGACGGAAATTCACCGCCCGTTCCCGCAAACCGCGCGCCCGGGCAAAGCGGATGTAATCCTGCCTGAGCACCTCCAGCATCTCCGATCGCACAAGGCGCATGATCAACGTCATCTGGTATAAGCCCAGCGTGATCGAGGGCAAAATCAACGCCTGCAAGCCGCTCTGGGTCAAGAACCCGGTGGACCAGCCGCCAATCATCACTGTCTCCCCCCTTCCGAAACTGGGCAGCCAGCCGAGTTCCACCGAAAATAGGTAAATCAACAGGATACCTATCAAAAACGTCGGTAAGGACACCCCGATCAGCGATACGGACATGATCAGGTTCGCGCCAAATCCGTTACGTCGAATGGCGGTAAACACGCCCAACCCGATCCCGATCGAAATTGCCAGAAATCCGCTCACCGCGGCCAGTTCCAGCGTCGCAGGGGCCCGCTCCATCAGGATTTCCGCAACAGGTCGCCCCTGCCGATAAGAGACACCAAAATTGCCCTGCACAGCGTTGCTGAGAAACTTGTAATACTGCACGACAAAGGGCTGATCGAGGCCAAGCACCTCGCGCAGCCGCTCGATATCCGCCTGCGTGCGTTCCTGCCCCAGCATGTTGTCCACCGGATCGCCCACAAAGCGGAACATCGAAAACGCGACCAGCCCCACGACCAGCAGGACAAGGGCGGATTGGACAACGCGTTGGATGATATAGGCGAGCATTGAGCAAGGATGCTAACGCCGCGCGGCAATGGTCAAGGGAAAAGCGGTGCAAGTCACACACCACCCCACAAGGCAGGCCTGTTTCGCGGGCACATCGGGATCGCCTGTGAGCGGCAGGCGTGTCGCTTCTGAACACGCAGGATGCTGC
>JBCBDZ010000146.1:0-9068 GCA_038529225.1 Pseudomonadota bacterium
CGAATCGAACGCCGCCATCGAGGCCAGCAGCGTGCGCATCACGAAGGGCAGGGTGATCACGATATGGCCCAGCAGCAGAGAGATGTAGGCGTCGCGAAGCCCGATCTCGCGAAAGAATTGCAGCAGGGCGACGCCGACCACCAGCCCGGGCATCATCAGGGGCGACACGGTGAAGGTCGCGATGGCCTCGCGCCCCCGGAACGACCCGCGCGTGACCGCGATGGCCGCCAATGTGCCGAGGATCAGCGACAGGACCGTCGAGACAACGGCGAGATTCAGGGACAGCGTGACCGCATCCCAAAGCCCCGAGCGTTGCCGCAGCGACTGATACCAGCGCAGCGACCATTCGGGCGGAGGCAGCGTATAGACGGGTGACGAGGTAAAGGATGCGGCCAGCGTGATCACAATCGGCAACATCAGGAAGATCACGCAAGCAATTGCGATCACCCAACAAATGGCGAGGGCGAGGCGGTCGGTCCCGGTCATTGCCGCGCCCCCAACCGGCTGGCCAGCCAGCTTGACCCCAGAACCACCGAAATCGCGATGATCAGCAGGATCGAGGACATCGTGGCCCCGAGGGCTTCGTTGCGCAAATAAAGAAATGACCGCGCCGTCAGCATCGACAGCGTCTGCTGACGCTCGCCCACGATCAGCGAGGGGATGACATACATCGAAATCGCAAGGCTGAAGGTAAAGGCGCAGCCCGCGACAACGCCGGGCAAGCTGAGAGGCAGGGTGACGTTCATGAAGCGAAACACAGGCGTCGCCCCCAGCGACACGGCGGCTTCGGGCAGGCGGCTGTCCATCTGGCGCAGCACCGCGTAGATCGGCAGCACCATGAACGGCAAAAACACGTTGGCCGCCCCGATGACCAACGCGGTTTCTGTGAACAGCATGCGGATCGGGGCGTCAGTGATCCCCAGCGACATGAGCGTGTCGTTTAGCACCCCGCGCGTGCGAAACAGAATGGTCCAGGCAAAGGCCTTTACGATGACGCCCACGGACATCGGCAAGACCATGGCGACCAGAAAGACCGACAGCCAGATCCCCTTGGCCCGCGCCATGATGATCGCCGTGGGATAGGCGATGATCAGCGCAAGGCCCGTGGTCAGCAACGCCACGCGCAGGGTCCGCCACAGCACGCTCAGGTTATAGTCGTCGCCAAAGAAGGTGACGTATTCCGCAATGGAAAACTGGCCGTCAATTTGAAAGGATTTCAGCAGCAGCATGAACAGCGGCAGCGCATAAATAACGGCCAGAAAGCTGAGGCCGGGCAGGGCCAACAGGCCGATCCGTTCTGCGCGCCTGCTCATGTGCTGGCCTCGTAAACCAGCGTGTCCGCAACGGACCAGCCAAAGGTCACGGCCTCTCCCGGCGCGAGGCTCGAGCGCATGCCGGGCAATTCGCACAACAATCGGTCGGGGTCTTCGGCGCGCCCGTGCAGCTGGGTTTTTGAACCCAGAACCATCGCGTCCGCCAATGTGACGTTCAGCGTGTTCTCGCCCGGTTCTGTTCGGATCAGTTCGGGGCGCACGCCGAGGGTGACTTTGGCGCCTTTTGCAAACGCGCCCGGCGCGATGACCGGCCCATGGGCCGTTTCGATGGTGATGCGCCCTGCGCTGGTGTCGACCACCTTGCCGGTCAGGCGCGTCGATAATCCGACGAAATCCATCACGAAGGCGCTGGAGGGGCGGGCATAAAGCTCGGCAGGGGTTGCGAATTGCTCGATCCTGCCCGCGCTCATCACGGCGATCCGGTCAGAGACGCCCATGGCCTCGTCCTGATCGTGGGTGACAAAGATGGCCGTCATGTTCCGGGCCCGCAGCAGCGTCTTGAGCTCGACCTGCATGGTTTCGCGCAGCTTGCGATCCAGCGCGGAAAAGGGTTCGTCCAACAACAGCAAGACCGGATCAACGATCAGGGCGCGCGCTACCGCCACACGTTGCTGTTGCCCGCCCGACAGGGCCGCGACCGGGCGGTCGGCAAAGTCGCTCATGCGCACAAGGGCAAGGGCTTCGGCCACTTTGGGCCCGCAGGCGGTCTTGTCGAGGCCGCGCGCGCGCAGCCCAAAGGCCACGTTTTCGGCCACCGTCAGGTGCGGGAACAGCGCATAGCTTTGAAACACCACGGAAACATTGCGCCGATGGGCGGGCACGGTCGTGATCGCGCGGCCATCCAGCATCACCTCGCCGGTATCTGCCGGGGTCAGCCCCGCGATGATGCGCAGCAGGGTTGTCTTGCCGCATCCCGATGGGCCGAGGAGAGACACAAGCTCCCCCCGGCCAACGCGAAAGTCCATATCGGACATGACAGACGTGCCTTTGAACGCTTTGCCGACGGCAAGAACGTCCAGATATTTGCTGTTTCCCATGTCCCGCATCGCGGGGTTGGTCATGGATCAGAGGGCCATCAACTTGTCGAAACGCTCGATCCAGTCGCGCCGGTTGGCGGCGACAAAGGCCCAGTCGGGGGCATAGATCGGCACACCTTCGGGGATGATCGCCCCTGCTTTGACCGTGGTGTTGGCCGGCACTGACGTTGCAAAGTCGGCAATGGCCGCTTGCATGTCCGGCCCCAGCATTTCGTTGACATAGGCTTCGGCCAGTTCAGGGTTCGGCCCTCCTTTGACAAGGCAGATCCCGGACGGCATCGCAAAAATACCCTCGGACGGCGCTGCCAGATCAACGGGCACACCGGTCGCTTTGCGTGGCAATGTGTAGGACGAGAAGTTGCCCGACAGCATGGTGATTTCGCCCTGCTCAAGCAGGTTAAAGGCCTGACTCATCGTGGTGTAGACCGAAAGCAGGTTCGGTTTCAGTTCGCCCAGTTTCTCAAAGGCCGCGTCGATTTCATATTGCGCCTCTGAAAACGGTTTGCCCGAGCCCAGCATGGCAGACATGAACAGCGTCCACATGCCTTCTGTGTTCTGCAAGGACGGGATGATCAACTGCCCCTTGGCTTCGGGACCCCATAGCTCTTCCCAGGAGGCAACGCCGCCCGATTTGAAATCGGTGTTATAAGCCACGCCCGCCCAAGGCTGGACGTAGTTGCACCACATGCCCTCCATATGCACCGCATCAGGGCGCAGATCGGTCATGTTGGGCACAGGGCCCGACGTGATGGGCGTCAGCAATTCGGCCTCAACCGCCTGAATCATTACCGGATCGTCCATCTGGACAACGGACAGATACGGATTGTCCTTGTTCGAAGACATCTTTTCCAGATTGACCGAGGACTTTGTGCCCTCAAACAGAATGTCGGCGCCGATGGCGTCCTTCATGTGCGGCACAACGATCTGTTCCATCCATGCGGTGTGCGATCCAGCGCAGCCGATGACCAGTTCCGTAGATTGGGCGCGCAGAATGGCGGGTGTCGCCAACGTTCCGACGGCGGCGATGGTCGATCCTTTCAACATAGATCGACGGGTCAGTCCTGAGTTCATGCGTCGTGGCATTTTTAGCCCCCTTTGGCTCATAAGCGATGCTCTAAAATGGCATGCCATTTGAAAGGGGCGTAATAAAACAAAGGGAAAAGTGATGTTTTCACGGGGAGTGACAAAAATTTAGGCGCAATTCACGTTGCTGCCGCATTAACACCCGTCAGGAATCGGGTCCTGATCGCAAAACGGCGGCAACAGTCTGGCCGGTGTGGCGCAGGTGGGTTTCCCAGATGCCTGCCGCCTTGCTTTCCTGCCTCGCGCGAAACGCATCCATGAGCTCTTCGTGTTCGCCAATGGCCTGCGTCAGCCGCTCGGGTTCCATGATCGCAAGGTACCGCCCACGGCGCGCCCGGATCATCAGGCGCTGATGGGTTGTGATCAAAACCGGATTGGCCGAGGTCTGGATGATGAAATCGTGAATGACTGTATTCGTATCGAAATAGCCATTCGTCCGCCCGGCCTTGTGATGGTTAAGCATGGTGCCGTGAAGGTCTTCGAGGTGCTGAAGAATATCTGGTGTGATCCGCTCGCAAACGCGTTTGGCGGCGAGACCTTCCAGAACAGCGATCACTTCAAACAGGGTAAATGCATCTTCGGGGCGGAACTCGGACACAATCGCGCCGCGGTGGAGCGAGATTTCGATCAGCCCGTCGGCTTCCAGCAGCTTGAGCGCTTCGCGGACAGGCGTGCGCGACACGTCAAGCTCGGCTGACAATTGCCGCTCCACGATGCGCGCGCGGGGGGCCAATTCACCTTTGACGATGCGGTCGCGCAAAATGGCGGCCACATGTTCTGCGCCAGCTTTGGGATTTTCAGGTGGTGGTGTGTGGGCTTTGGACATCAGAGCAAATCAACCGGAATATTTTCCGGCCATTGCAGGGAAGTGACGTCTGCGTCAATGCCTTTCGTCAGGCAGTCGGGTCAAGCCGACGCTCCATATTCAGCTTTTCCTGCCCCGCGCGCAGATACATTTCGCGGTAAAAGGGCAACAGTCGCGCGGCCTGTGTGTCGGCCAGCGCCAGCGCCTGTTGCTTGGTTGCGAACATGTCCGAGGCTTCGGCGAGGATCGCGGTTTCGTCGACGGTTTCCAGCTTGCCGTCCCGTGCGACCACCCGTCCGGCAACCATGGTCAGTCTGACCGACTGCCCCAGCTCGCAATGCACCAATTGTCGCGGCAGGTTGTTGAGCGGTACAAAGGGCAGCGCCTTGAGATCAATCAGGATCAGATCAGCAGGCGCGCCAACGGCAAGGGTGCCAAGCCCCGGTTCGCGCATGGCCTTGCCGCCCCCATACGTGGCCGCATGCAGCACTTCATGGGCCTGGGGCCAGCGCTCATAGTCCCAATCGTTGAGCGTGTGGATCGACGCGGCTGTCTTCATCACCGACCACATGTTGATCGCGTCATCGGCGATGGCCTCGTCCACGCCAAGGCAGATCGGAATCCCACGGTTCTGCATGTCGCGCCAGCGCATGATCCCGCTGCCAAGGCGCAGGTTGGAATTTGGATTATGCGCGACCGAGGCCCCCGAGGTGGCGAGCAGATCAAGGTCCGCATCGTCCACCCAGATGGCATGGATCACGTTCATCCGGTCACTCAACAGCCCAAGGTCGTGGGTGTATTGCACCAACGAGCGCCCTTGCAGACAGACGTCTCCGAACACCCGTTGCAGGCGGGTTTCGAGCATATGGGCATAAAAGGGCAGATCATGTCGCAGGCTCAGATCGTCCAGCTGGGCGAAGTAGTCCGGCGAGACGCGCTGGGGCGCGGAACAGGAGACAGCGGCCTTGATGCGCCCGTCCGCTTTATCATGCCAGCGCGGAATCAGATGCGCGTAGCTTTCAAGCAGTTGGGAGGCAGGCGCGCCCGTCGGTGCCGACAGGTCGCGCCGCAAATCCTTGGGTAAAATGTCGCGCAGGAATGGCAGCTTTTCTAACTCGCTGAGTTCCGGCTGATCCAGCGCAAGCCGCGCACGCATGCCGCTGTCTTCGTAAGCCTGTGCCACGGCATCAATGATATCCGGTTCTGGCGCGGGCACGAAAAAGCAATCGTCCTGCACCGACGTCGTCCCGCAGCGCAGCATTTCGATACAGCCCAGCATGGTGCGCAGATAGGCCTCGCGCGGGGTCGGGCGCAGCACGTCCAATTCGGGGCATTCATAGAGCATGAAGACCTCAAGCGGCAGCGACGGCAACCGCCCCTTCATGTGGTTCACGGACGAGTGGAAATGCCCGTTGATCAAACCCGGCATCAGGAGGTTGGCGGCGCCCTCAATCGTCTCCTCGCCCGGCTTTGGGGCAAAGTCCGTGCCGATCTCTGCAATACGGCCCGCCTTGATGCGCAGATCGCAGGCTGGTGACATCCCGTCCGCACGATCCAGATCCAACAGCCGAACGTTGCGGAACAGAGTTTGCGTCATAAAGAGGAAGAGCCTTTGTAAAACGGGGTCCTTGCGGCGGTGTTCTTCAGATATCCATCATAGAAATCCTCGACAACCGGCAGGACCTGTGCGCGCAGCCAGTGGCGTTGCTGTTCGTCTGCATCGCGCGGGGCGGACAGGGTCTGGGCGATCTGCGCCAGAATGGCATCGCGGTCGATCATGGTAAACTGCCCGTCCTCATAAACCACGCGCCCCTCAATCATGACTGCCTTGACGTCCCTGGACTTGGCGCGGTGGATCAACGCGTCAAGCGGGGCAATACCGGGGTCCTGAAACGGGTAGGTGGCACTGTCGTAATCCAGAACGACGGCGTCCATCCGGCGCCCCGACTCAAGGCGGCCGATCTCGGCGCCAAAGGCCGTCGTCAGTCCGCCATGCTCCGTGGCCATGCGCAAAACCTGCGCGGGCGAGGGGACATCGGCGCGGTCCATCCCCGGCACCCGGTGCACGGTCAGGGCCATGCGCATTTCCTGCAACATGTCGCGGTCGTCATTGATGCCGGCCTCGTCGATGCCCATACCCACGGTCACGCCGCGCTTTTGCAACTCCATCAGCGGCAGCACGCCCGAGCGCAGGCGAAAGTTCGATGAACAATTGTGGCAGATACAGGTCCCGGTGCCCGCACAGATTTCAATGTCTTCCTCGGTCATCCACACACCGTGGCCCAGCGTCAAGTGCGGCCCCAACAGGCCCAGCTTTTCAAGATGTTTGACAGCCGTCGTGCCCGTGCGCTGAAAGGCGTATTCCTTCTGATAGGCGGTCTCGAGCAAGTGCATATGCATCGGCGCGCCAGCAGAGGCTGACTTGTCCTGCAAGGCCAGCAGGCCGTCATCGGTCATCCAGTGCAGATTGGCAGGCGCCAGTTGGATGCGGGCGCGGGCGGTGGTGTTGTGCGCGGTCAGCAGGTCAAACAGCTGCAAATACTCATCAAACGGCATGGTCAGCTTTTCGAAATGATCCGCCATCACGGCGGCCACGTTAGCAGGCAGGCGGCGGCAGAAATCCTCGTCCGCCTCATAGACAAAGCGGTTTTGCTCGCGCACGGCGTAACAGTAGGACACGCGCATGCCGATATCGTCATAGGCTTTGAGAACACCGCGCGAGGACGCCATCACCTGTTCCAGATTGCCCACGGCCCAGCCCTGAATGTGCTGCACCGTGGTCACGCCCGAGGCGATCATCTCGAAGGCGGAGAACAGAGTGTCGAGGTAGGGATCAATCTTGCGCATCGCCAGACGCGCGGCGAACCAGATTTCCAGTGGCTCATCCGGCGCACCCATTTGCAGCGGCGTCAGGCCGATATGGTGGTGACTGTTCACCAGACCGGGCATGATCAGATGGTGGGAATAGTCCGTGACGGGCGCATCGGGATAGGCCGAGGTGATGGTGTCCGCCGGGCCCACGGCCAGAACCACGCCGCCCTCATGGGCCAGTCCTGCGTGTTCGATCAACTCGGGCGCGTTGTCCTCGGACACGCCGGTGACGATCCAGCGCGCCGTGATGACCTCGATCGTCATGTCAGTTCCTGCTCTTTAAACGACTTTTCCACTTCTTCGCCCAGCAGCGCTTCGCAATGGCGGGCCAGTTCGATCATCTCCGGGCTGCGCATGTCGCGTGGGCGCGATGTCGTGATAGGGATTTCGGCTTTGATCTGGCCGGGGCGCGCGGTGAAGACGACGACGCGGTCGGCCAGTGCCAAAGCCTCGTCGATGGAGTGAGTCACCAGCAGGACAGACGCCTTTGAGCTTTCCCAGATGTTCAACAGATGTCCCTGCATGCGCGCGCGCGTCTGTATGTCGAGGGCCGCGAAGGGTTCGTCCATCAACAGGACCTTGGGCTCCATGGCCAGCGCGCGGGCCAGTGCGGCCCGCTGGCGCATGCCGCCCGACAACTCGTGCGGGCGACGCTCGCCTGCACCTACCAGCCCCACCAGACGGAGCAGCCGTTCTGCGGCTTCGTTCTGTTTTTTGGGGCTTTGCCCGGCGATCTTTAGCCCGAAGGTGATGTTGTCGCGCACGGTCAACCACGGATACAGCGAGGCTTCCTGAAAGATCAGGCTGCGCTCGGGCGACGGTTCGGTGACCTCCAGCCCATCAAAGGTCACGCTGCCCTCGGTTGCGTCCTCCAGCCCTGCCACGATGTAAAGAAGCGAGCTTTTTCCGCAGCCCGACGGGCCCAGAAGGACGACAAATTCGCCTAAAGACACCTCAAGGGTCAGGTTGCGCACCGCAGGCACCGGTTCCGGCCCCTCCGGGTTCCATGTCTTTGATACGTTTGTGATTTTGAGGCCCAGTGTCATCTCAAAGCCCTCCTACATTGGACGGCCCGACCCACCACAGCACCTTGCGCTGAATGTAGCGCAGGGTCTGATCAAAGGCGAAACCAGTGAGGCCAATCAGCGTCATGGTAAAGAATACAAGGCTCGCGTTGAACGTATTGCGCGCCATCATGGTCACCTGCCCAAGGCCCGATCCGACGCCAACGGCCTCGGCAATCAGAACCACCATCCACGCCGCAAACAGGTTCATCCGCAAGGTGACGAACAGTTCCGGCAGGATCGAGGGGAGGATCACGTGACGGTAAATCTGCCGCTTGGAACAGCCCATGATCCGCGCAAGCTGGATGTAGTGGACCGGCACATTGTCGATCTGCGACAGGGTCGCCAGCGTCATGATGAAAAAGATCGCGATGAACACGAGGAAGATCGCAGGCGGGTTGCCGATGCCAAAGATGAACACAGCCACCGGCAGCCACGCGACCGGAGAAATCGGCGCCAGCATCGTCACCAAAGGCAGGACAAGCTTGCCGAGAATCCGGAAGTACCGAATGCCGATCCCGATGGCGAGCGACAGCACAAAGCCAAGGGCGAGGCCAACGGTGACCCGAAACGAGGACCATGCAATGACGCCCAGCACCGAAAAGATCGACCCCCCCGTGGCCAGCGCGCCAGCACGCGTGCCCCCCGGATCAAAGAACCGGAATTGATCGGGCAGGTTTGCCAAAAAGATATGCGGTGGCGGAAGCAGAAGTGGATTGGCCCACCCCCGCCACCAAGCAAATTCCCAAAAACCGACGAAAATCGAAATGGAGGCCACGACCCAAAGCGTTGGCTCAAGCCGTTTCAGCACACGCGTGACGAGGCCGCCTTGTTTGCTTTGCGCCACGGACGCACCGAGAGTTTCGTCGCTCAT
>JBCBDZ010000147.1:0-9048 GCA_038529225.1 Pseudomonadota bacterium
CACACCACCAAGGCGCCGGGACCAAGCCAGTCGCGCACAGCGTCAAGCGCACGTTCCCCAAGGCCCTTGCCATAGGGTGGATCGAGAAAAACCAGATCAAAGGGCACACCCGTCCATGCCGCCAGACGCGTGGCATCGGCGCGCATCAGTTGCGTCTGGTCCTGCGCGCCCAGTTTGGCCACGTTGTCCGCAATCAGCCGCTGACCCACCCGACCGTTTTCGACAAAGACCGCAGCTGCCGCGCCACGTGACAACGCCTCCAACCCCAGCGCGCCGGTGCCGGCAAACAGATCGAGCACATGTGCGTTCTCAATCACGCCCCGGCTGGTCAACATTGAAAACAGCGCCTCGCGCAAACGGTCCGGGGTCGGGCGCAGGTGCGCGCCCGGGTCGCCCTTGCCAACTCCGGTCAAAGGCACCCCGCGCCAGCGCCCGGCGATGATCCTCACTTCAAAAGGGCCTTCAGCTCGCTGGCCGGATCGGCAATCACATCCGCATCCGGGCTTTTACCTGCTTCGATCAGACGTTTGCCAATCATGTACCCGCGCGGGTCGTTCGCCGCGTCAACCGCCAAAAGGGTGTCGCCCTGATAGTACCAGAACGACTTTGCGCTGCCGCCATCCCGGGTCACCACGCGGTCATAGCCGGTGTTCAGGCCCGCGATCTGCAATTTGACATCGTATTGATCTGACCAGAACCACGGACGCGCAACATAGTCCTTGCCCGCCCCCAGGATGTTCTCGGCCACGCATTCCGCCTGATCAATGGCGTTGGGCACACTTTCCAGCCGGATACGCCCTCCGCGATACGGGAACGAAGCGCAATCGCCTGCGGCCCACACGCGGGGGGCCGATGTGCGCCCCTGTGCGTCGGTCGCGATGCCGTTGTCGATGTCGATCCCTGCCGCCTCTGCAACCGCGGTACCCGGTGCAATACCGACCCCGACAATCACGAAATCAACATCCAGCGTACTGCCATCAGACAAAACAGCACCAGTAACTGCACCGTCGCCCGTCAGGTGATCAAGGCCGACACCTTCGCGGATATCGACCCCATGTTTGCTGTGCAGCGTGCGGAAGAAATCACTGGTCTCGGGTGCGGCAACCCGCTGCAGGATACGGTCTGCCATCTCGACCAACACGACTTCCAGACCCAGTTTGGACGCAACGGATGCGGCCTCAAGCCCGATATACCCGCCACCTACGATCAAAACCCGTGCACCGGACGCAAAGCGCGGAGCCATGGCATCCACATCGGAAAGATCGCGCACAACAAACACGCCGTCCAGATCCCCGCCAATGGCGGCTGGCAAATAGCGTGGCACGGACCCTGTTGCCAGAACAAGATCTGAATAGGTCAGCACATCGCCACCGGCAGTGACGGTCTGCGCGTCGGTATCGATGGCAGTAACTTCCGTACCCAGGCGCAGGTCTATCGATTGATCCGCATAAAACGCCTCGGGGCGCAGAAACAGTCGTTCAAGCGGCATGTCCCCCATAAGGTAGGCCTTGGACAAGGGCGGGCGCTGATAGGGCGGCACAGGCTCGGCCCCGATCAGGGTCACCTGCCCCTCGAACCCGCCGTTTCGCAATTTGGCCACGCAGGACGCCCCCGCCTGCCCCGCGCCAATCACCACCACATGGTCCATCCATTCAACCTTTGCTCTCGCCCTTTGCCGACGCTCAACCTATATCGCAGAGCAGTAGCGACGCAATTCCAAGAAAGGCCCGAACACATGGCAATTTCCCAAGGCGATACTCTTCCCGACGCAACTCTGGTCTACATGGGCGATGAAGGTCCGGCGACCGTTGCGCTGAGCGACAAGACAAAGGGGCGCAAAGTCGTGATTTTTGCCCTGCCCGGCGCCTATACCGGCGTGTGCAGCACGGCCCACGTTCCCAGCTTTATCCGCACCAAGGACCAGTTTGCGGCCAAAGGCGTGGACGAGATCATCTGCATCTCGGTCAACGACCCTTTCGTGTTGCAGGCGTGGAGTGAGTCAACCGGAGCAGGAGACGCCGGGATTACGATGCTCGGGGATGCGGACGCGTCCTTTACCAAGGCGATGGGGCGGGACTTTACGGCCCCTCCCGTAGGCCTGATCAACCGATCAAAACGCTACGCGATGGTGGTCGAGGACGGCACAGTCACGTTGCTGCAGGAAGATGAAAACCCGGGTGTTTGCGAGGTTTCTGCCGGGGAAGGCATGCTTGACGCCATGTGAGGCAGAGCCAAATCAACCATGTAGCAAAAGGCCCCGATCCGGGGCCTTTTTCCATTGGATCAGACCAGCCCGTCCATCTTGCGCGCTAGTTTGACATCCAAAGTACTCAGCCCGCCCACATCATGGGTGGTCAATGTCACCTCGACCGTCTTGTACACGTTCGACCATTCGGGGTGATGATCCCATTTTTCCGCCCACAGGGCCACGCGTGTCATCCAACCAAAAGCATCCACGAAGTTGCCAAACTGAAACGTCTTGTGAATCGCATCCCTCCCCTCGACCGTGGCCCAACCGGTCTCGATCAGTGGCGCAAGCAGCGTGTCCCGGGTTTCGTCGCTTAAACGTTCTGTCATTGCTGTTCCTCAATCTCGACCCGTTTGAAGGGGCCGTATTCCGTCAGAATTTCTATCTCTTCCTCAACCGCTTCGCGCTCGGCCCGCAGATAGTTGGCGATGGCATCGGCAAAGCCTGCGTCGTTCACCCAATGCAAGCTGTGTGTTTGCGTCGGCAGGTAGCCGCGCGCCAGCTTGTGTTCGCCCTGCGCCCCGGCCTCGACCCGCGCCAGACCTTTGGCAATGGCAATGTCGATGGCCTGATAATAGCACAATTCGAAATGCAAGCACGGGTGGTGTTCGTTGCATCCCCAATACCGACCGTAAAGCGTGTCAGCGCCGATGAAGTTCAGCGCCCCGGCAACATAACGCCCGTCCCGTTCAGCCAGAACAAGCACCATGTCATCGCGCAGTGTATCTTGCGCGATATGGAAAAACCGCCTTGTGAGGTAAGGTGTTCCCCATTTCCGCGCACCGGTATCCTGATAGAACTCCCAGAATGCATCCCAGTGTTCGGGACGCAGTGCATCCCCCGAAAACGTCTGGATGGAGCCCCCAAAGGACTGTGCCTGTGCCCGCTCTTTGCGCATGTTCTTGCGCTTGCGACTGCTCAGCGTCGCCATGAACGCATCAAAGTCCGCATAGCCGCCATTCAGCCAGTGAAACTGCTGCGTCGTGCGCGCCATCAGACCCAGATCCGCGCCCGCATCCCGTTCTGCCTCGGTGCAAAAGGTTACATGCAGTGAACTGAGGCTGTTGTTGCCGGCCAGTTGCACAGCCCCTTGCACGAGGGCGGACAGGCCTGTTTCGGCAAAGTCCGGATGGGTCAGAAACCGACGTCCTGTGGCAGGCGTATGGGGCACTGCGATCTGTAGCTTGGGATAGTACCGCCCGCCCGAGCGTTCATAAGCGTGGGCCCAGTTGTGATCAAAGATGTATTCGCCCTGACTGTGCCCCTTGGCATACATTGGTGCAACGCCGATGGTCTGACCCTGCATGATCGCTTGCAGGTACTGGGGTTGCCATCCCGTGCCGGGACCAACCGAATTGCTGTCTTCGAGCGCTTTGAGAAAACGATGGGTTGTGAAGGGATCATTGGGGCGACCGCCTTCGGCCGCCTCGGGACAGGCACATGCATCCCACGTCGCGGCATCAATGGCGTCAAGGCTGGGTAGGACCCGAATTTCGATCTCTTGCTCGGACACGTGGGTTCCTTGTGGGCTGTCGCGCTTCAATGTGTGTCACGGGTACGAAGGATCAACCGGGATGGGCTGCCATGTACCCCTCAAAGGTCACATTTTGGGCGATCTTGCGCGCCTCTGCCTCAGCTTCTGGCGACCTGATGGTCCAGCACAGGATATCTGCGCCGCCTGCCTTGAGCTCGGCCACACGCGACCGGGACAGGTCAGCCGCCTCATGACTGATAAAGCTGGCTTTGACCCGGTCGTAATCCGGGATGGCGCGCAGGGTATCACAAGTCGCTTCAGACAAGGGCCACGCGTTCGGATCATAAGCACTGGTGACCAAACCGCGCGGGATGTCGGGGCACAGTTCGGCCATGCGCGCAACAGAGTGCGGATTGAACGACATGACCGCAACAGGGCCCGCGTAGGACCGCAAGGCATCCGCCGTGGCCACTTCCAGTGGACCGATCCGATCGCCCATGGCACCGTCCTGATCCTTGATCTCAATCAGTAACGGGACCTGACCCGCGACCAGATCAAGGATTTCCGGCAGGGTCGGTATCCCTTCTGTTCCACCACGCAATTGCGTTTTCGCGAGGGCCGATGCAGGGAAATCTCGCACTGGTCCACTCCCTTGCGCGAGGCGGTCAAGGTCGTAATCATGAAAGACCATCGCAGAGTTGTCCGCCGACAATTGCACGTCAATTTCGATGCCGTAGCCATGGCTCATGGCGGCAGAAATCGCCGCGCGGCTGTTTTCTGGACGACCATCGGTCGCATCGTGCAATGCCCGGTGCGCCAGCGGCGCGGTCAGAAATGCAGGTTCGAGCCGTGGCCTCATTTGACCTGAAAGATGCCTTCGATCTCGACGGCGACACCAAGGGGCAAAGACGCTGCAGACACCGCCGAGCGGCTGTGACGGCCCGCATCCCCCAGCGCTTCGACCAGAAAGTCGGATGCACCGTTGACGACCTGTGGTTGTTGCGTGAAATCAGCGGTTGAGTTCACAAACCCGGTCAGTTTGACGACCCGCACAAGGCGGTCAATGTCGCCGCCGCATGCCGCCTTGACCTGCGCCAAAAGGCTGATGGCACAGGTTTTTGCCGCAGCCGCTCCGGCCTCGACCTCCATATCCGCGCCCAGCTTCCCAGTGATGAGCCCATCCGCACCGTTCGAAATCTGACCCGACACATAAACAATGTCGCCGATCTGCACGAAAGGCACATAATTGGCAGCAGGTGCCGGAGCATCGGGCAAAGTAACGCCGAGTTCGGCAAGGCGAGAGGCGATGGACATGGATTGATCCTTTCTGGCGGTCTGGGTTTGGCGCAGACGCTAGACGCAAGCCATCACCGCGAAAAGGGCCAATCAACAGGATTCGCGAATGTTCTGCGCAGCGACATTGGTTCGAGCAGACTTGCCTGAGGTCCAGTTGCATCAGCACCTTTTCGCTTTAGCGCGGATCATTTCTGGGCAAAGGCCTGCTACTGATCGGTGTTTGTGTAACGCAACAGCCACATCCCCATAAATCGACGTTGCGCGCCCTGTGTATTTTTCAGACAAACGCTAGGTAATGTTTTCGACGTCGCCGGAGATTTTCTGTGCCCCTATTTGCCCGCCTGCACCGTGCCCTTGTGCTCGTGCTTGTTGTTTCCCTGCTGGGCGCATGCGCAGGAACCAATGGCGCATCCATCACGCCCGAGGGGATCAACGACCCCAACGAAGATGCAAACCGCAGGGTTCACGAATTCAACCGCAGTCTTGACCGCGCCCTCGTGCGCCCGGCAGGAGTTGGGTACACCAACCTTGTGCCGGACGGCATTGAAGACGGCATCACGAACTTTGCACTCAACCTCGAAGAACCCAAAAACGTCGTGAACAGTCTGCTTCAGGGCAATCTGCGCGGCGCTGGCGTGTCACTGTTTAGCTTTGTGACAAACACGACTCTGGGCTTTGGCGGGTTCATCGACGCCACGCGGGAACTTGGTTTGCCTGAAAATGACACCGATTTTGGCGAAACGCTGTATGTCTGGGGGGTCGGCGAAGGCAATTACATAGAGTTGCCCCTTTTGGGCCCGTCCACCGAACGGGCGACTGTCGGTCTCATCGTGGACCTGTTTACAAACCCGCTCAACACCGTGTTCGACGACCGCAGTCGCGCATTTTACCTGACGCCCGCCGGTCTTGCCTCGGGGCTATCGGCACGCGGACGTTTTACTGACACGATCGACTCGATCCTGTATGAAAGTGCGGACAGCTACGCTCAGGCCCGGCTGATCTACTTGCAAAACCGCAGGTTCAGACTTGGTGACGCCGAGTCAAGTACCGAGATTGATCCGTTTGAATTGGATACCGAGGGGTTCTGATATGCAAAGACGACACTTTTTGGCGATCACAGGTGCATCCGCCCTGCTGCCCGCCCTGCCAGCTTGGGCTTTGACCGAAGCCAGCGCAACAAAGCTGGTGAACTCTCTGGTGAGCGACGTCAACAAGGTGATCACGTCGGGAAAGAGCGAACAGGCGATGTTTTCGGACTTTGCACGCATCTTTGCGCGTTACAGTGACACGTCCTATATATCCGCCTACGCCATGGGCGCGGACGGACGATCAGCGTCAAACGCACAGAAACGGGCATTTTCCGAGGCATTCCAAGGCTATATCGCGCGCAAGTACGGCCGTCGGTTCCGCGAATTCGAGGGTGGTCGGCTGGAAGTGAAATCCGTGCGCCGCGTCAAGAACTGGTATGAAGTCGACACCACAGCGTTCCTGCAAGGCGAAGCACCTTTCACGGTGACCTTCCACGTGTCCAACCGCACCGGGCGGGATCTGTTTTTCAACATGTTTATCGAAGGGATCAACCTGTTGCTCACCGAACGTGCCGAGGTTGGCGCGCTGATTGATCGCAATGGCGGAAACATAGACGGGATGATCCGCGACCTGAAAGCCGCAGGTTAGGCCCACAGAGCTAGCGGTTGCGGACACCAAGAATGTCGCGCACCAGCATTTCGATCAATCCCTCGGTGGTGCGGGGGATCTCTCGATCCTGCCGTTGGGACGGCGCCGTTTGCGGCGCAGGGTCCGGTGTGGGGGTGCGAGCCCCTTCGGGCGCGCGCATGGGCAAGGGGCGTGCTGGCACACCCTCGTGCACACGCACCATGGTTTCGCGCCAGATTTCAGCCGGTAGGCCACCGCCCGTCACGCCCGTAAGCGGGGTGTTGTCGTCATACCCCATCCACACTCCGGCCACATAGTCAGCGGTGAAGCCGACAAACCATGCATCCCGCGCCGCTTGTGTTGTCCCGGTCTTACCTGCAATCTCCCGGTCCTCGAACTGCGCGCGCCGTCCGGTGCCCTGAGAGACCACCTTCTCCATCATCCAGATCAATTCGGCCGCGGCCTGATCCTGAATGACGCGTTCGCGGATACCTCCGCCCGTGCCCATCAGTGGGGCATCATCCCCTTGCAGGCGCAAATCCACCAGGCCATAGGGCGTCACGGATGAGCCGCCGTTCAGTATGCCCGCATAAGCACCCGTCATATCCAACAGCGTGCTTTCCGAGGCACCAAGCGCAAGCGCGGGCCCATCGGCCAGGTCGCTGACGATCCCGAAGTCGCTGGCCACACGCCGCACCAGATCGCGCCCGACGCTTTCAGACACCTTGACGGCGGGGATATTCAGGGAGTCCTGCAACGCCTCTGTCAGCGTGACCCGCCCCCGGTAGTCATTGGTGTAATTGCGCGGAGACCATGGGCCGGAACCCGGGATATCGATGGTCAACGGTTCATCCACAACCGTGGCAAGCGGCGAATAGCCCAGTTCGAGGGCCGCCGCATAGACAAAGGGTTTGAAGGCGGAACCGGTCTGACGTTCGGCCTGAATGGCGCGATTGAAGACCCCAGAGGCGCGGGTTTCACGCCCGCCGACCATTGCGCGCACGGCTCCGTCCGCGCTCATCACCACGACAGCGGCCTGTGCCTTGGAACCTTCACGCACCTTGGTGTCAAAGACCACGTTCACCGCCTCTTCGGCGGCGCGTTGCAGGCGTTGATCCAGCGTGGTGCGGATGATCACATCCTCTTGCGTGTTGCGGGTAAAGAACTCGGGGCCGGTCGACATCACCCAATCGGCGAAGTACCCACCAGCATTGCGCCGGGCGGCAGGCGCAAGGCCGGCAGGGTTCTGTTGCCACTGCGCGACTTCAGCATCCGTCAAATAGCCCTGCTCACCCATCAGGCGCAGAATGGTCGCGGCCCGGTCATGGGAGCGTTGCAAGTCAGATGTGGGAGCCAGGCGCGACGGTGCCGTCAGAAGGCCGGCAATAATCGCAGCCTGAGACGGATTGATGTCCGAGGCAGGCACGCCAAAATATCGCTGCGCAGCCGCTTCCGCCCCATAGGCACCGCCGCCCATATAGGCGCGGTTTAGATAGATCGACAGGATCTCATCCTTGGAGTACTTGGCCTCCATCGCCAAAGCATAGACTGCCTCTTTGGCCTTGCGCTGGATTGAACCACGGCGACAGTCCGCAACATAGGCCGCTTCGTCTTCCCATTCGGACGCAACGTATTCTTCGCCCAGACACAGCAACTTGGCCGTCTGTTGGGTGATCGTCGATCCGCCATGACCCGACAGCGGGCCACGACCTTCACGCAGGTTGATGCGCACTGCGCTCGCCACGCCGCGCGGGCTGATGCCAAAATGGCGGTAGAACCGCTTGTCCTCGGTTGCAACCACCGCATTGCGCAACGCGGGTGAGACAGTTTGAGCAGTCACGGCCCCGCCAAACTGGTCGCCGCGGCGGGCAAAGATCTGGTCATCGCGATCCAGCAGAGTGACAGACCCTCGGGAACGCCCATCCAGAAGGGCGGACACATCAGGCAGCGTGGTCCAGTAGTATCCCACAAAAAGAGCCAGAACCGCACAGGCGGTGACTGTGACACGCCACGTGATTTTCCAGATCAGGCGGAGGAACCATCGGATTGCGCGGGTGAAGATGTTGCCTTTCGGCTTTTTGCGCGGGGTGGCCCTGCGCTTGGGCACGGCCGCCTTTTTCGCGCCAGGCTTTTGGGTCTTCGGACCATAGCGGCGCTCTGCCACCAAAGGTCGTTTGCCCCTTTTTGAATCACGCATCTCACGACCCCTGCCCGGCCTGTTCTTTGACGCTACCATATCGACTTTGATCAGCATTGCCACGCCTCGACATTTACAACGCGCGATTCTTAATTGCCCGCTTTTTAGGCAAAATGCCAAATTTGCGCGTTTTTTATGCACATGCGCAAAAAGGATGCGCCGGATTCGGCTGCGAAA
>JBCBDZ010000148.1:0-9005 GCA_038529225.1 Pseudomonadota bacterium
CGACGTGGACCTGATCATCCAGATCGGCGCGCCCAAGAATGTCAAACGGCTGGTACAAAGGATCGGACGGGCCAATCACCGCTACAACGCCCCGTCCAAGGCCCTGCTCGTGCCCGCCAACCGCTTTGAAGTCGTCGAATGTGTCGCCGCGCTCGAAGCGGTCAAGGCAGGCGCGCTCGACGGGGACCCACGCGGCCCCGGCCCGCGCGATGTGCTCTGCCAGCACATCCTGATCGCCGCCGCCGCCGGCCCGTTCGACGCCGACGCGCTTTACGACGAAGTGACCCGCACCGGCGCCTACAGCACTCTGACCAAAGAAGAATTCGACGCCTGCCTCGATTTCTGTGCCACCGGGGGCTACGCGCTGCGCGCATATGATCAGTGGAAGCGTCTGCAACAGCGCGCGGATGGGTTGTGGCAATTGCGCGACCCGCGCGCCGCCCAACGGATCCGTATGAACATCGGCACCATTCAGGACACTGACACGCTCAAGGTGCGGTTCAAGGGACGCGGTGGCAAACCGCTGGGCGAGATCGAAGAAGGCTTTGCCGCGACACTCACGCCCGGTGACACGTTCCTGATTGGCGGACAGATTGTGCGCTATGACTCCTTGCGCGAAATGACGGTGCAGGTGACACGGGATGCCGCCAAAAAGCCCAAGATCGCGACCTTTCTGGGAACGAAATTCGCCACCTCCACGCAACTGAGCCACCGCATCATCGAGATGTTTCAGCGAGAGAGTTGGCCTGAGTTGCCCGAGCACACCTCCGAATGGCTTGCACTCCAGCGCAAGGTGTCGCGCCTGCCCGAACCGGGACGCCTTCTGATCGAGAGTTTCCCACATGATGGGCGTGCGCACACGGCCGTCTATGGGTTTGCGGGACGCAACGCCATGCAAACGCTGGGCCTTTTGCTCACCAAACGGATGGAGGAAACAGGCCTCAATCCGCTCGGCTTTCTGGCCACCGACTACGCCACACTCATTTGGGGGCTTGATCCGATCACCGATCCCGCCCCGCTCTTCGAAATCGAAGGGCTGCGCGACGGTCTGGAACGCTGGTTGGCGGGCAATGCGGTCATGAAACGCACCTTTCGGGCCTCAGCCACAATTGCCGGGTTGATCGAACGCAATCTGCCATCCGCGCGCAAGACCGGGCGGCAGGCAACGTTCAGTTCGGACATTCTTTATGATACGCTGGCAAAGTACGACCCCGATCACTTGATGCTCGACATCACACGGCAAGAAGCATTGCGTGGCCTGGTTGATTTTGGGCGGATCGAGGAAATGTGCGCCCGGATCGAAGATCGCATTGATCTGATCGAACATGACCGCGTGACACCACTGTCAGCGCCCTTGTTCCTCGAAGTGGGTCGGGTCCCCATCAAGGGGCTGGCAGAGGAACGGTTGCTGGCCGAAGAAGCAGAGCGCCTGATGAACACCGCAGGCCTTGTGCCCGAGCCGGCCAAACGAGAGTGGCGTGTGCCGTTTTGATCAGTGCGTGACACATCATCCCAAGCACGACCAACCGTAAGGCGCATCTTGATGCGCCACCACAGCATGTTTATGAACAAAGTATGAACATGCACGATCTCAATTTTGCAGGAACCACCCTCAGGGCCTTGGGCTCCGGTGCACTGTACTGGCCCGCGCAATCCTTGCTCTGCGTCTCTGACCTGCACTTGGGGAAATCCGAACGGATCGCGCGGCGTGGGGGCGCGCCACTGCCCCCTTACGAGACGCGCGATGCCCTCACCCGGCTGGCTGCCGACCTTGAGCTCACGCAGGCGCGGACCGTGATCTGCCTCGGCGACAGTTTTGATGATCTGAGCGCTGCCCGCGCACTGCCCGAGGAGGACAGGCTGTGGATCACGCGCCTTCAGGCGGGCCGCCACTGGGTCTGGATCGAAGGCAACCACGATCCCGGCCCCATAGAGTTCGGCGGCACCCATCTGGGCGAACTGACCAAAGGGCCACTGGTGTTTCGCCATATCGCCAAAGCCGGGGCGCATGGCGAAATCTCGGGGCATTATCACCCCAAGGCGACGCTGCCCACCCGTGGGCGGGCGATCACCCGCCCCGCCTTTCTGATCGACGCGGACCGCATCATCATGCCCGCCTACGGCACCTATACCGGCGGTTTGCGCAGTCATGACAACACGTTAACCGCCCTGATGCGCTGTGACGCAACGGCCATCCTGACCGGGCCACGCCCCGTGCAGGTGCCCATGCCAAGAGGTGCGACATGAAAGACCGAATTGTCGCCAGCTTTGCCCGTCAGTCCATGATGCAAACCTTTGGGGCGACGCTGGATGCCGTGGCGCAAGGCCATGTGACCCTGTCCGCCCCAATCCTGCCCAGCAGCCGCCAGCAACAGGGGTTTGCGCATGCGGCCCTCACCTTCGGTCTGGGAGACAGCGCAGCGGGCTATTCCGCCCTCACCACCATCCCCGAAGATCAAGAGGTCGTCACCGCCGAAATCAAGATCAACCTGACCGCCCCGGCAACCGGAGACCGCATGATCGCAAAGGGCCGGGTCATCAAACCCGGTCGCCGCCTGATTGTTGTCAGTTCAGAGGTTTTTGCCGTCGCGGATGGCATCGAAACCCTTGTCGCCGTTCTGCAAGGCACCATGGTGCCGGTACGCACCTGAGAGCTTGCTCAGGCCGTCAACCCTTCGGGCTCGGGCAAGCCGTTTGCACGACAGCACGCAGTCACGGTGTTGGCCAACAGGCAGGCGATGGTCATTGGGCCAACCCCACCCGGCACAGGGGTGATGGCACCGGCGACAGATGCGCAACTCTCAAAGTGGCAATCGCCGACCAAACGGGTCTTCCCCTCGCCCTTTTCAGGGGCGTCTATGCGGTTGATGCCGACGTCGATGACCGTCGCACCGGGCTTGATCCAATCCCCGGTCACCATTTCAGGTCTCCCAACGGCAGCCACCACAATATCCGCAGCGCGAGTCACGTCCTGAATGTCCTTGGTCCGCGAATGCGCGATTGTCACGGTGCAGCTGTCCCCCAGCAAAAGCTGTGCCATAGGCTTGCCCACAATGTTGGAGCGGCCCACAACCACCGCGTTCAGCCCTGACAAGCTGCCATGATGGTCGCGCAACATCATCAAGCACCCAAGCGGCGTGCAGGGCACCATCGATTTCTGGCCCGTTCCGAGCAGCCCCACATTGGAGATATGGAAGCCGTCTACGTCCTTGGCAGGGTCAATGGAGTTGATGACGAGGTCTTCGTTCAGGTGCTTGGGCAGAGGCAGTTGCACGAGCATGCCGTGAATGGACGGATCGGAATTGAGATCAGCAATCAGAGCCAGCAAATCCGCCTCTGACGTGTCGACGTCAAGCTTGTGTTCGATGCTGTTCATGCCGACTTCGACGGTCATCTTGCCTTTTGAGCGGACATAGACCTGACTGGCCGGGTCCTCACCCACCAGCACAACAGCGAGACCGGGTGTGATCCCATGTGCACTTTTCAATGCAGTGACGTGTTCTGCCACTTTTCCGCGTACCGTGGCGGCAAAGGCCTTTCCGTCAATGATCGTCGCGTCCATCTGCATCCCTTCCTAGTTTCGCTCAAAGGTGACCTGATGCGCCCATGTTTCGCCGTCGCTGATCACCAGCGTTTCGAACTCCATGATTTGCAGAAGGTCATAAAAAGTCGCCACAGTCTCAAGGTTCTGTTGGCGGAAAAACTCGTTGTTGCGCATGTTTGACGTCATTTGCGCCAGGACCGCGCGGGCCCGGTAGATGGTCGAAAACACATCATCATCCAAAGCGATCACATTGAGATGTTTGGAACCCGAGCCCTTCGCAAAGAACACGAAACGCGGGCTCTCGGGGGCCGCCAACTGCGATGCCGTCAGGTTGGTGACAAAGCCGACGCGCACGTCCTTGCTGGACGGCGGGCCATTGCGAATGACACGGGTGAACGTTTCGGCCGACGAAATCTCGGGGTAGTAATAGCCGGCGTAGCGTTCATTGGCCGTCGCCATCGTGGCCAACATTGCCACTGCCATGGCAACAAGGGTGCGGATCATCATCTGTCTTTCCTCCGGTTAGGTCCCGCTCAGGCTGGCGCGGACAGCGCACCGGGTCAATTCACTTGAGCCCCCGTCCCCAAATCGTGACAGGGCCGTGACAGTGGTAAGGCGGGCGTGTCGCCCGCCCGGGCTCAGAACAGTCCTTCGATCTGGCCTGCCTCGTTCAGATGGATGCTTTCTGCTGACGGCACACGGGGCAGACCCGGCATGGTCATGATCTCTCCGCACACGACAACGATGAATCCAGCCCCTGCGGACAGGCGCACTTCGCGCACCGGAACAGAGAACCCCGTTGGTGCGCCGCGCAAGGTTGGGTCGGTCGAGAACGAGTACTGCGTTTTCGCCATGCAGACCGGCAGGTGGCCATAGCCCTGCTCTTCCCACAACTTCAGCTGATCACGGATCTTCTGATCCATGAGGGCCTCATCTGCACGGTAGATCCGTTTGGCGATGGTCTGGATTTTGTCAGCCAGCGATATCTCGTCTGGGTAGATCGGTGCAAAGTTGGCAGTCCCTGCATCGGCCAGTTCGGCGACTTTGGTTGCAAGGTCCGCAGACCCTTCGGACCCCAGTTCCCAATGGCGCGACAGGATCGCTTCGGCCCCTTGGTCGGCGACGAAGTCCTTGACCGCCTGCACCTCAGCGTCCGTGTCGGTGACAAAGTGGTTGATCGCGACGACGACCGGCACGCCAAAGGACTTGAGGTTTTCGATGTGACGTCCAAGGTTCGGGCAACCCGCCTTGACGGCCTCGACATTTTCTTCCCCAAGATCCGCTTTGGCCACACCGCCGTTCATCTTCATGGCACGCACCGTTGCCACGCACACGACCACGGATGGAGACAACCCGGCCTTGCGGCACTTGATGTTCATGAACTTTTCAGCGCCAAGGTCTGCGCCAAAACCTGCCTCGGTCACCACGTAATCGGTCAGTTTCAGCGCCGTGCTAGTGGCAATGACCGAGTTGCAGCCATGTGCAATATTGGCAAATGGGCCACCGTGGACAAAGGCCGGGTTGTTTTCCAGCGTCTGCACGATGTTGGGCTGCATCGCGTCCTTGAGCAGGACGGTCATCGCGCCATCTGCCTTGATGTCGCGGCAGAACACCGGGCTGCGGTCGCGGCGATAGGCCACGATCATATCGCCCAGACGTTTTTGCAGATCAGCAAGGTCCTTGGCCAGACACAGGATCGCCATGACTTCTGAGGCCACGGTGATATCAAAGCCTGCCTCGCGCGGGAAACCGTTGGCCACGCCGCCGAGGGAGGCGGTGATCTGGCGCAGCGCCCGGTCGTTCATGTCCACCACGCGGCGCCACACGACGCGGCGCACATCGATCTCAAGCGCGTTGCCCCAGTAGATGTGGTTGTCGATCATTGCGCTCAGCAGGGAGTGCGCGGATGTGATGGCATGGAAGTCGCCTGTAAAGTGCAGGTTCATCTCTTCCATCGGGACGATCTGAGCATAACCACCGCCCGCAGCACCGCCCTTCATACCGAAATTCGGACCCAAGGACGCTTCGCGGATACACACCATCGCCTTTTTGCCGATGCGGTTCAGGCCGTCGCCCAAACCCACGGTGGTCGTCGTCTTGCCCTCGCCCGCGGGGGTGGGGTTGATCGCCGTCACCAGGATCAGCTTGCCGTCAGCGCGGTCTTGCACCGAGTTGATGAAGGACTGGCTCACCTTGGCCTTGTCATGGCCGTAAGGCAGCAGGTCGGCACTTTCGATGCCAATCTTGGCCCCGATCTCCTGGATCGGCTTTTTTTGCGCCTCGCGCGCAATTTCGATGTCGGATTTGTAGGCCATGGGTGTCCTCGGCAAGTCAAATGTGCAGGTCTGTCGTGGACTGCATACAAGCGCATGCCCATACCTCATGCGCGCGATTCCGACATTTCAGCGCGACGGAGCGGCCACAATGCGCGCGGCGGTTTCGTTTCGGAAACGATCAGTCCGCTGCGGGAACCGACTCGCGGGCCTTCATCGTCTTTTCCAGAACCGTGTTTGTGGCCACAAGTTTATTGCGGATGTTGCCGGAAAAGGCCAAATCCAGATGGGGCGAGATGTCCGGGTTACGCTTGACCAGACGGCGCAGTGCATCGGACGGGGCACTGAAGTAGCGGGTGGGTTGGTTGAGACGGACAGACGCGCTGGCCGGTCCGCTGGTCATGCAGGCCATTTCGCCGATGAACTGGCCCGGCCCCACATTTGCGATGGTTTGACCACCCACATCCACGTCCACGCCGCCGCTTGCCAGATAGGTGAGTGCACTGACCGGCGTCCCTTGCTGGGTCAGAAGATCGCCAACTTCTCCATCCTGCCAGGTGCCTGTATCCAGCAGTTTCTTGGCCTCGATCGGGCGCAGGGCCGGAAAGTGGTTTTTCAACAGCAGTTTTTCCTCGGCATTGAAGCGCAACATGTTTGTCAGGAACCAGACACGCGCGATGCCTGCGATGGACAGGGTGATCCAGCTGATCTGGACAATCGCCGAAAACATGTTCCAGTCGCGAAACAGAGAGACCAGCACAAGGGACGCGGCCATCAGGTTCAGAGCGGCATAGGAATAGCTGGTGCCCTTGAGCACCCCCATCTGCAGCAGCCCGTAAGACCCCAGATAAAAGGCAACCCCGCCATATCCGGCGATTTGGTAATAATCGAGCACGCCGCGCCATCCCCAGACAGATTCAATAGCGCAGAACCTGCCAGAGGTCTGTGCGCAAAAGCAAGTGCTCTGATCATCGGTCCGATGGCGGAGGACACCTCCGCCTTACATGTGCGCGTAGCCCGCAAACCTTTGGTTGTAAGGCGCACCTGTGGTGCGCCCTGCTCCTTCAAGCCTGAATGTCAGCCTGATGCGCCCACAGAGGCTGGTCCGGCACATGTAGCACCAGCACATCGCCGATCGAAAGGCGCCCTCCATATTCCATCCATGCCGTGACACCACGGCGCCCTGTCGCGGCGGGTTTGAAACGTTTGCCGAACCCTTTCGCCTCTTTTTCAATCTCGCGACCGGGGTAGATGCAGGGACGGTTTTCCATGTCGATCGTGATGCCTGCCCCAGATGGCGCCATAAGTCGGGAGGACGGTGGGACATGGGAAAAATCAGGGATGCCTTCGATGATCATCGACGCCCCCAACCACGCCGGGTCTATCGTCTCCATCTCCATCTGGGCGGCGATCTGTGCCATTTCTTCCGCGCTCAGGATGGTGAGCTGGCGCACGTTACGGATTTCGGTGCCGCGTGCATATTGCGTTTTGACCCGGGTGCAGGCCGGGCGCGTGGGCCCCCCGTGGGTTTCGCCGGGAAAACCGTCCAACGTGGCCTCAACGGTTTCAAACGGTGTTGCACGCAGCGTGTCGCCCTGGCCAGTGACGCGGCCAAGCCACGTGATGCGGGCTGAAAAGGATGTGGGTTTGAGGGCAGGCATTCTGTCGCTCCTAACTGTGCAGCACATGTCTACGTCCATCAGTGCGCCCGATACCAATGACAAATTGTGCGCAGTACTTCAAAGGTGGTGATGCGGGGCCGTGCTGTTTTAACGTCATAACCTGCGCAAGTGCCCAAGAAAAAAGCCCGCCGGTTTGGGCGGGCTTTTCTTCTGTCCGGGTCAAATGGTTCAGGTGCTTGGTTCGGGCTCCATCCCGCCATCGCCGGTCGGACCTGATTTCTTTTTGGCTTTCGGGATCGCAGTCAAGCTTGGCTTGTCCTCTTCGACCTTTGATCCACCGTCTTCGTCGTCGGGGCTGTGAGGCGGTTCACCACGCATTACCCGCTCGATTTCTTCACCCGTAAGGGTTTCGTATTCAAGCAGGCCTTGGGCCAGACGCTCGAACTCTTCCTCGTTTTCGGTGATGATTTTCAGCGCCCAGTCATAGCCGTCCTGAATGAATTTCTGCACTTCCTGCTCCACCAATTCCTTGGTGTTTGCAGAAACCGAGAATCCGGCCGTGTTGCCCTGATAGCCCTGCGCCGCTTCGGAATAGTCGATGTTGCCGACCTTGTCGGACATGCCCCATTGCAGCACCATCGCACGCGCCAGACCGCTGGCTTGCATGATGTCGCCGGCCGGACCGTTCGACACGGAGTCGGGACCGTATTTGTGGATTTCCGCCGCCTTGCCCGCCATGGTCATCGCCAGACGCTGGTGGCATTCGTCCTTGAACATGTTGAGGCGGTCCATTTCGGGAAGGCTCATCACCATGCCCAAGGCACCACCGCGCGGAATGATTGTCGCCTTGTAGACCGGGTCACATTTCGGCAGTTTCATACCGACCAGTGCGTGCCCGGCCTCGTGATACGCCGTCATTTCCTTTTGCGCAGCCGTCATGACCATGGAACGCCGTTCGGGTCCCATCATCACCTTGTCCTTGGCCGCTTCGAAATCGATCATGGTGACGAAACGCCGACCCACCCGGGCCGCCATCAGTGCCGCCTCGTTCACGAGGTTGGCAAGATCGGCACCGGAGAACCCGGGCGTCCCACGCGCGATGATGCGCAGATCAACGTCCGGACCCAGCGGGGTCTTGCGCGCATGCACGGCCAAGATCTTTTCGCGGCCCTTGATGTCAGGATTGCCAACCGTGACCTGACGGTCAAAGCGGCCCGGACGCAGCAGGGCTGGGTCCAACACGTCCTTGCGGTTGGTGGCCGCGATGATGATCACACCCTCGTTGGCTTCAAAACCGTCCATTTCGACCAGCAACTGGTTGAGTGTTTGTTCACGCTCATCGTTGCCACCGCCATAGCCCGCGCCACGATGACGCCCCACAGCATCGATTTCGTCGATGAACACGATGCAGGGCGCGTTCTTTTTGGCCATTCTTCACCATTTCCGGCTCAGACTTTGTCGAGATGTTCGTTGGTGTGGGTGCATCCCGTGTCCGCGACATGTTCGATGCAGGGCGCGTTCTTTTTGGCCTGCTCGAACATGTCGCGGACACGGGATGCACCCACA
>JBCBDZ010000149.1:0-8980 GCA_038529225.1 Pseudomonadota bacterium
CGCCCGGTGATGTCCTCGAACACCTTCAGCCAGTCCTCGATCGTGCAGGCCTGCCCGTCGTGACGCTCAAAGTAGAGGTCGAGCGCCCTGGCATAGGCGTCGTCGCCCACGAGGGTCTTGAGCATCGCGATGACCTCGGCCCCCTTTTCGTAGATTGTGGCGGTGTAGAAGTTGTTGATCTCCTGAAACGACTCCGGGCGTACCGGGTGGGCCAGCGGCCCCTGATCCTCGGGGAACTGGCGGGCGCGCAGGTCGATCACGTCACTTATGCGTTTCACTGGGGCAGAGCGCATGTCAGAGGTGAACTGCGCATCGCGGAACACCGTAAGCCCCTCCTTCAGGCACAGCTGGAACCAGTCACGGCAGGTGATCCGGTTGCCGGTCCAGTTGTGGAAGTATTCGTGGGCGATGATCGCCTCGATCCTCTCGAAATTGCTGTCCGTTGACGTTTCGGGGCTGGCCAGCACCGCCGAGGCGTTGAAGATATTGAGCCCCTTGTTTTCCATCGCGCCCATGTTGAAGTCATCCACCGCGACGATGTTGAACACATCCAGATCGTAAGCGCGCCCATAGACCTTTTCATCCCAGACCATCGACTCCTTGAGGGCCTGCATGCCGAAGGCGCATTTCCCTTCATCACCGGGCCGTACGTACAGGGCGAGGTCGACCTTGCGTCCCTCCATCGTGGTGAAGGTGTCGCGATGGGCGACCAATTCGCCTGCCACCAGCGCAAAGAGGTAGGCCGGTTTGGGCCACGGATCGTGCCATTCCGCCCAGCCTTGCCCTGACGCCACGGGGTTGCCGTTGCTGAGCAGCGTGCCGTGGGGGCCATTGATGCGCACGCTAAAGGTGCTCATCACATCGGGGCGGTCGGGGTAATAGGTGATCTTGCGAAACCCTTCGGCCTCGCATTGGGTGCAGTACATCCCGTTGGACAGATAAAGCCCCTCAAGGGCTGTATTGCCTGCCGGGTCAATCTGCACTTCGGCCTCCCACGTGAAGGGCGTGTCCGGCACATCGCAGGTCAACCCCTCGGCGGTGAGGGTCGGTTTCACCACCTCGCCGTCGATCTTGGCCGAGATCAACGACAGGTTTTCGCCGTGCAGAAAGAATGTCCGGTCCATGGCATTGCCATCCGGCACAAAGCGGATGCGCGCCGTCACCCGCGTGGCGGAGGGTGCCAGATCAAAGGTCAGGTGCACGTCCTGAACGGCAAAGCCGAAAGGGGTGTAGTCCTTGAGATAGATCGTTTGGGGGGACGCATCGCGCATTTGGGCCGCCTGTGCTGGGAAGGTGTTTGTCAACAAGGGTAGTGCTGCGGCGTTGGGCCTGCAAGCGGTGTTGGGGGCGCGAACGGGGCGCGCAGCCTTTGACAGTTCGGTTCGCGCGCTTAATTGAAGGCCCATGACAACGGTGGTTTGGTTCAAACGGGATTTGCGGGTGCAGGATCACCCAAGTCTGGCGCGGGCGGCGGCCCTGGGTGATGTGATCCCGCTTTATGTATTTGAGCCTCGGTACTGGGCGGAGCCTGACGTGTCGGGCAGGCAGTTTGCCTTTGTGCGCGAAAGCGTGGCGGACCTGGGTGCGGCGCTGTTGGAGCTGCGGGTCCCTCTGGTCGTGAAGGTGGGGCAGGTGACGGAAGTGTTGGACAGCTTGCCCGCCTTTGATCGGTTGATCAGCCATGAAGAGACCGGCAATGCCTGGACCTATGCGCGCGACCGTGACGTGGCGGCGTGGTGTGGTGCCAACGGGGTTGTGTGGGAAGAACTGGCGCAGTCGGGCGTGGTGCGCCGATTGAACGGCCGGGACGGGTGGGCCAAACAGCGCAATGCATTCCTGCGACAGCCGGTGGCCATGGCGCCGACGGCGCTCAGCGGGCCTGATCTCGCATCCGACCCCGTCCCCGACCTGACCTTGCCGGATCATTGCCCCGCCCGCCAGCCGGGGGGACGCCGCGCAGGTGAGACCCTTCTTGCCTCGTTTCTCGACACGCGCGGACAGACCTATCGGCGCGACATGTCCTCGCCTGTCACGGGCGAATGGTCCTGTTCGCGCCTGTCGCCCTATCTGGCCTTTGGGTGCCTGTCCGGGCGGGAAGTGTCGCACGCCACAGCCGCCCGCCAGCGCGCGGTCAAGGGCACGCGCACCGGGTGGGGCGGGTCGCTGAAGTCGTTTCAGGCGCGGTTGGCGTGGCGCGATCACTTCACCCAGAAACTTGAGGACGAGCCGGGGCTGGAATTTCACTGCCTTCACCGCGCCTATGAGGGCCTGCGTCCGCGCACACCGGATGCGGCGCGTCTGGCGGCGTGGGAAAAGGGCGAAACCGGCATCCCCTTTGTGGACGCCTGCATGCGCTATCTGGCCGCCACGGGGTGGATGAATTTCCGGATGCGCTCGATGCTGATGGCGGTGGCCTCCTATCACCTGTGGCTCGACTGGCGGGTGACGGGTCTGCATCTGGCGCGCCAGTTCACCGATTTTGAGCCCGGTATTCACTGGCCGCAGGTGCAGATGCAGTCCGGGACCACGGGCATGAACACGGTGCGCATCTACAACCCGGTCAAGCAGGGCAAGGATCAGGACCCTTCAGGAGCGTTTACGCGGCGTTGGTGTCCGGAGTTGGCAGAGGTGCCGGATGCGCATCTGCAAAGCCCGTGGACGTGGGAGGGGGCAGGAGCGCTTTTGGGGCGTCATTACCCGATGCCGGTCGTGGATGTGGCCGAGGCCGCGCGTGCGGCGCGTCAAAAGGTGTGGGCTGTGCGCAAAGGCAGCGCCTTTCGTTCAGAGGCGGCGCGCGTGGTGGAAAAGCATGCCAGCCGCAAGGACCCGCAAGGGCATTTCGTAAATGACCGGGACCCGCGGCCGCGTAAGGCGGGCGTGTCGCCCGCCCGCGACACCCGCCAGATCGGATTTGACTTCTGACATGGGCAAGATGCGCAAAAAGTCCGACCTGCCGGAAAAGATGTGCCCGGTCTGCGCGCGACCCTTCACATGGCGCAAGAAGTGGGCGCGGGTCTGGGACGAGGTCAAATACTGCTCGGATCGGTGCAGGCGCGCCGCGCGCGGGTGATTTCGACAGGTTTTCGGGCCATTTTCTGATCGTTTCTGCAATTTGGTAAAATTTTCTGACCAATGCTGTTTACGATAGGAAACTTTTTCTCTAATCGTCCATGCGCAGATCACACCAAAGTCAGGAGAGCATGCAATGGCGACTTATGTTGAACGGGCAGAGCTACGTGTGGCGGATACGCTGGCACAGTTTATCGAAACTCAGGCCCTGCCGGGCACGGGCGTGGCCTCGGCTGACTTTTGGGCGGGCCTTTCGGCGCTGGTGCATGATCTGGGCCCCAAGAACCGCGCTTTGCTGGCAGAGCGTGAAGAGATGCAGGCCAGGATCGACGCGTGGCATATTGCGCACCGCGCAAGCCCGCATGATGCCGCCGCCTACACGGCATTTCTGAAAGAAATCGGGTACCTTGTGCCCGAGGGGCCTGATTTCGAGATCGAGACAGAGAACGTGGACCCCGAAATTGCGTCCATTCCGGGTGCGCAACTTGTGGTGCCGATCACCAACGCCCGGTTTGCACTCAACGCCGCGAACGCGCGATGGGGGAGCCTTTATGATGCGCTCTATGGCACGGATGCGCTGGGCGATCTGCCCACCGGCAAGGGTTATGACGAGGACCGCGGCGCGCGCGTCATTGCGTGGGCCAAGGCATTTCTGGACGACGCCGTGCCGCTTGTCGGCGCCAAATGGGCGGAGGTTGATTATCTGGGCACGCAAGACAACGCGCTGGAACTGCGTGCGGGTGACACGCCCGTTGCGCTGGCCGACCCCACCCAGTTCGCAGGCTCGGCCACGGTCGAGGACTTTGGCATGTTCCTGTTCAAAAACAACGGCCTCGGCATCGAGGTTCTTGTGAACCGTGACAACCAGATCGGCAGTACGGATGCGGCCGGGATCGCCACGGTGAACCTCGAATCCGCCATGTCGACCATCATGGACTGCGAAGATTCCGTGGCCGCGGTCGACGCAGAAGACAAGGTGCTGGCCTATGGCAACTGGCTGGGCCTGATGAAGGGTGATCTGCAAGAGACCTTTGAAAAGGGCGGAAAATCCGTCACCCGCAAGATGCACGACGATTTCACCTACACTGGCCCCGATGGCGCGCCCGTGCCTGTGAAATGCCGTAGCCTGATGCTGGTGCGCAACGTGGGCCATCTGATGACAAACCCCGCCATTCTGGACCGCGACGGGCAGGAGATCGGCGAAGGGTTGATGGATGCCATGGTCACCACCCTGATCGCGATGCATGACCTGCAAAAGACCTCCGGCATGCGCAATTCGGTCATGGGCTCGGTCTATGTGGTCAAACCCAAGATGCATGGCCCCGCTGAGGTCGCGTTTTCGGATGAAATCTTTACCCGCGTTGAAAAGGTGTTGGGCCTACCCGCCAACACGGTCAAGCTGGGCATCATGGATGAGGAACGCCGCACGAGCGCGAACCTCAAGGAATGCATCCGGGCCGCCAAGTCGCGTGTGGCCTTTATCAATACCGGCTTTCTCGATCGCACGGGTGATGAAATCCACACCTCGATGGAGGCCGGGCCCATGGTGCCCAAGGGCGAGATGAAGGGGGCGGCGTGGATTTCCTCTTATGAGGATCGCAATGTCGATATCGGTCTGGAATGTGGTCTGAAAGGGCGCGCGCAGATCGGCAAGGGGATGTGGGCGATGCCGGACCTGATGGCCGATATGCTGGAGGCCAAGATCGGGCACCCTCAGGCCGGGGCGACCTGCGCATGGGTGCCCTCGCCAACGGCCGCCACGCTGCATGCCACGCATTATCACAAGGTGGATGTGCTGGCCCGTCAGGACGCGATCAAGGCCGGTGGACCGCGCGGCAAGCTTGAAGACCTGCTGTCGATCCCGGTCGCCGTGGGCCGCAACTTTTCCGATGCCGAAATCACGCGCGAGTTGGAAAACAACGCGCAAGGCATCCTTGGCTACGTGGTGCGCTGGGTGGATCAGGGTGTGGGCTGTTCCAAAGTGCCCGACATCAATGATGTGGCTCTGATGGAAGACCGCGCGACCTGCCGGATCAGTGCGCAGGCCATGGCGAACTGGCTGCACCACGGTGTGGTGAGCGAGGAACAGGTGATGGCGGCGATGAAAAAGATGGCCGAAGTGGTGGATCGTCAGAACGCGTCGGACCCGGCCTATCTGCCAATGGCGCCGGGGTTTGATGGAATCGCGTTTCAGGCGGCTTGCGATCTGGTGATCGCGGGGCGCGTGCAGCCGTCGGGCTATACCGAGCCTGTGCTGCATGCCCGCCGTTTGGAATTCAAGGCAGCGTGAGCGCACAAGGAGCACGCGGGACCGGGGGGACTGTCCAGCGGCTGTGCCGCACACCCGGCGGCGCATCAAGGATACGCTTAAGGCCCTCTCGGGCCCCCGCGATATTTTTTGGCCAAGAGAAGTGAAGGGGCGGGGATAGGCCCGTTTCACCTAAAGGAGACGACATGGGAATTACTTTGGATCAGGCGCGCACGATGATTGCCGCAACGCTGGAAACGGGCCACGAGATGGGGTTGAAGCCGCTTTCTGTGGTGGTGCTGGATGCTGGCGGCAATGTGCAGGCCTTCGAGCGCGAAGATGGCGCTGCACCGGGCCGCTTTGCGATCGCGCATGGCAAGGCCTACGGTTCTGTCATGCTGAGTATGGCGGGCACGGCCCAAATGGCCCGCGCAGAGGCGCAGGCCTATTTCATGGGGGCCGTGAACGGGTTGTTCGGGGGGCAGCTGGTTCCGGTCCCCGGTGGCGTTCTGGTGCGCGACGGGAGCGGTGCCGTGGTCGGCGCCCTTGGTGTGACAGGCGATACATCCGACAATGACGCCGCAGCCGCCCAGGCCGGGATTGCCGCTGCGGGCCTCGTGGCGGAAATTTAGGCAATGGACCCATTGCGGTTGAGCGCACAGTGATCTGCGCGCTCAACCGCACTAGGCGGCTCCTTCTATGACGTTTATACAACACCTCATAGCGCGACATATGAGGACAGCATGGTACGCCCCGTTATTGGCATCATTTCCAACCAGCACATCATCAACGATGAATATGAGGTGCAGGCCGCTGGCGTGATCAACGTCTCGGCCGTTGCCGAGGTGGCCGAGGGTTTGCCGCTGATGGTGCCGGCGGACCCCGAGCGCGTGCCACTGCCGGATTTGCTGGAGGCCTGCGCGGGGTTTGTCTTTACCGGTGGGCGCGCCAACGTGCATCCCGAAGAATACGGCGAAGAGGAAACGCCCGCCCACGGTGCATTTGATCGCAACCGTGACCGCGTGGTCTTGCCTCTGATCCGTGCACTGGTGGAGCGCGGCCAACCTCTGCTTGGCATCTGCCGCGGGTTTCAGGAGGTGAATGTCGCGATGGGTGGCACGCTGTATCCCGAGATCCGGGATTTGCCGGGCCGCGACAATCACCGCATGCCACCTGATGGCACGCTGGAAGAGAAATTCGCCCTGCGCCACAATGTGGAGTTTTCGCAAGGCGGTGTCTTTCATCAGTTGATGGGTGCGCAGTCTGTTCTGACCAACACATTGCACGGGCAGGGGATCAAGTCACCGGGCCCCCGTGTCGTGGTGGATGGTCATGCGCCTGACGGAACGGCCGAGGCCATCTATATTGACGGAGCGCCCGGGTTCACCCTGTCGGTGCAATGGCATCCGGAATGGAACGCCAAGGCGGATCCGGTCTCCCGGCCGCTGTTTGAAGCCTTTGGCGCGGCCTGCCGTGACTGGGCCGACGGGCGGCGTGCGCGCCCGATGCTGCGCAGCGCCTGACCGGTTTAACACAGCCTTAACCATGTCTGGCCTAGCCTTTTGCTATGCCCAGATATGTTCGATCCGCTGCCACCGGCGCCACTTACTTCTTTACGGCGCGCGCGGCGCGGCGCGGGGATGATCTGTTTGTCCGCCATGTTGATGTTCTGCGCCGGGCGGTGCGCAAGACGCGCCGGACGTATCCGTTTGTTATTGAAGAGATCGTGGTGCTGCCGGATGTGATCCACACGCTGTGGACACTGCCGGAAGACGATGGCGATTTTTCGCGCCGGTGGCGGATGCTCAAAAGCCTGTTTTCGCGGTCGGTGGATGGACCCGCGCAGACAGGCACACTGCGCCTGCGCCCGGGCGAAAAGGGGCTTTGGCAGCGCCGGTTCTGGGAACACCGGATCAGGGATGCGGAGGATCTGGCCGCCCATCGCCACATGATCTTTTGCGCGCCCGTGCAGGCGGGTCTGGTCAATCGGCCCGAGGCGTGGCCCTATTCGTCAATCCACCGGGCGATCGCGCAGGGCAACCACGTGCCTGATCTGCGGGTTGGGACCGCCTATCGACCCGTCATACCGGGGCGGAGGACACCTCCGCCTTACGAGGTGGCGTAAGGCGCACGTGTCGTGCGCCCGGATCAGCCATGTGTGATCCGGGCGCCGTTTCCTTTCGCCATGGCCGCGCTATGGTGCGCCCCGGCGCATAGGGAGCGGAGCCATGCCATTGAAAGACCTCATCGACATCCCCCCGGTCTGGCTGGTCCTGGCCATCCTCATCGCATGGTGGCAGGCGCGTCTGTTGCCCCTTGGTCTGTCGCTGGAGGGAGCGGTGACCGACGCATTGGCAGGCCTGCTGATTGGCGCTGGCATCGTCCTGATCATAGCCGCAGCACTTGCGTTTCGCCGCGCCCGCACCACCATCATACCGCATCAGACCCCGGCCGCTCTGATCACGACCGGCGTTTTTGCGCGGACCCGCAATCCCATCTACCTCGCTGACGCACTGATCCTGACCGGGTTCATCCTGCGCTTTGATGCTGTGGCCTCGCTTGTGCTTGTGCCGATCTTTGTGTGGTGGATCGAACGGCATTTCATTGTGCCGGAAGAAAACCGGATGCGGCGCACCTTTCGCAAGGATTTTGCCGTATACGAACGCAAAGTACGCCGTTGGGTCTGAGCCTTTGTGATAATTGCGCACCCTTGTGCGCCGCCTGCTTGTATCTCTGCACCGGTACCGGTAACTGAACACGCGGGCGGCGGATGCTGTCCTGCCTGTGCGGGTCAACCGCCAGTGACTGCCATACTGCCAAGGGGGAGCGCTCCGCATGAAGATCGGAACACCAAAAGAGACCTTTGCCGGAGAGCACCGGGTGGCGATGACGCCCGAGAGCGCCCTCGCGCTTCAGAAGCTCGGGCACACCTGCGTGATCGAAACCGGTGCCGGGGACCCTGCGGGCTTTGCGGACAAAGCCTACAAGGACGCCGGTGTCGAGGTGGTCAAAACCGCCGCCGCCCTGTGGAAAGCCGCCGACGTGGTCGCCAAGGTGCGCGTGCCCGATGACGCCGAAATGAAGCGGTTGCGCGAAGGGCAGACCCTGATTTCCTTCTTCAGCCCCGTCGCGGACGAGGCCAAGATGCAGGCCGCCGCCAAGAAAGGCGCGACCGTCATCGCAATGGAGATGATCCCGCGCATCAGCCGTGCCCAGAAGATGGACGCGCTGTCGTCGATGGCCAACATCGCGGGTTACCGCGCAGTGATCGAGGCGGGCAACAACTTTGGTCGCTTCTTTACCGGTCAGATTACCGCTGCGGGCAAGGTGCCCCCGGCCAAGGTTCTGGTTGTGGGCGCGGGGGTTGCCGGACTGGCCGCCATCGGGACGTCCACCAGCCTTGGCGCGATCACCTACGCCTTTGACGTGCGCCCCGAAGTGGCCGAGCAGGTCGAGAGCATGGGCGCCGAGTTCGTCTACCTCGACTTTGAGGAAGAACAGACAGACGGCGCTGCCACGGGTGGATACGCCTCCGTCTCGTCCCCCGAATTCCGCGAGGCGCAACTGGCCAAGTTCCGCGAACTGGCCCCTGAGGTCGACATCGTCATCACCACCGCCCTGATCCCCAACCGCGAAGCACCCGAGTTGTGGACCGAAGACATG
>JBCBDZ010000150.1:0-8775 GCA_038529225.1 Pseudomonadota bacterium
TGGAACCACGCCTCATGCTCGGCGCGGGTGGGGACCTGCGACGTTCGGGCAAATGCGACCAGAACCCATTTTACATCATCGTGGTCAATGGGGTCGACGCAGGATTTGTCCGTCTGGATCAGACGGATGAGGCCCGTACCGCCGAAGTTTCCATCCTCGTGCCCCGGGCGGCCCAGGGTCAGGGCATTGCACGGACTGCACTTGGCCTCTTGCGGTTGACCCATCCCAGACGGCACATTGTGGCCGAGGTGCATCCGGAAAACACAGCGTCCCAAAGGCTGTTCGAAAACGCAGGATACAATCGGTGCGCGGCGCACCGTTTCGCATCCGCAGGCTGGCCCGAAACCGTGGAGAGGCAAAAACATGAAGATTGACAACCGCGTCATCGGCCCTGGACAGCCGCCTTACGTGATCGCCGAACTCTCGGCCAATCATAACGGTGACATCAATCAGGCCTTTGCCATCATGGAGGCCGCCAAAGCGGCCGGGGCCGATGCGATCAAGATTCAGACCTACCGCCCAGACACGATCACGATCGACCATGATGGCCCCGAGTTCACGATCAAGGGCGGTCTTTGGGACGGGCAAAGGCTCTTTGATCTTTATGAATGGGCACACACGCCGTGGGACTGGCACGCGGCCCTCTTTGAAAAGGCGCGCGCCCTCGACATCACGCTGTTTTCAAGCCCTTTTGACGCAACTGCGGTCGATCTGCTGCAAGAGCTGGGCGCCCCGGCCTTCAAGATCGCGTCTTTCGAATTGGTCGATCTGCCGCTCATTCGATATGTGGCGGCCACAGGCAAACCCATGATCATGTCGACGGGCATGGCCGACGATGCCGAGATTGCGGAGGCGCTGGCCGCCGCGCGCGCGGCAGGGGCCAAGGACATCGTTTTATTGCATTGCGTGTCGGGCTATCCGGCGCCGGCCGCGGATTACAACCTCGCCACGATCCCGGACATGGCGGCGCGCTTTGGTGTGATGACGGGACTGTCTGACCACACGCTCGACAACACGGCCGCGATCGCCTCCGTGGCTCTGGGCGTTGTTGCGATTGAAAAACACGTGACGCTTGATCGAAACGGGGGCGGGCCGGACGACAGCTTCTCTCTGGAACCGGCCGAGCTTGCGCAACTGGTGCAGGGCGCGCGCACCGCGTGGGAAGCTGTTGGGCGTGTGGACTATGGTCTGAAGTCAAGCGAGCAGGGCAACGCGCAGTTCAGGCGTTCGCTTTATGTGGTGGAAGACATTCCGGCAGGGGGGCAACTGACGCCCGAGAACGTCCGCTCGATCCGCCCGGGGTTCGGATTGGCGCCAAAACACTATGATGAAATTCTGGGACGACGGGCCCGGCACGCGCTGGCGCGGGGCACTGCGCTTGGGTTTGATGTGCTGGAATAGCGTCGCCCGGACCGGCCGGGTTCAATCCCTCAAGGCTCTGCACCTTTGGCGCAGTGTAATCGCTGCTCAGGCACAGTTGTAACGAACGCCTCAATGCGTGTGCCTTAGGTGTTAAAGATACACCCGGGTTGATGCGTCCGCACCGTCAGGTCATCTACCACATGGAAAACGGGGATACCCCTGATCTGTCGATCATCTTGGATGTGCAGCTTATTTTCTTAACGACCTCCATCACGAAGCCTGTCCTGTGTGCCACGCGACGGTTGTTCTCAGAACATCATGCAATCGGCACCTGGCGGTAAGGCTTCGGACCCCAAAGGCAACGTCGGCGTATAGTCGAACGTGACGATCTGTGCACCACCGTCAAAGGCAATGAACAACTGATCCGAACCGGGCCGGATGGCGATACCTTCGGGGTCCCGGCCATACTCGATGAGGCTTGTTTGCGCGATCAGATCACCTTGGGAGGTGAATTCATAAAGGCTGTTGGACCCCTCCCAATCATCGACAATGAGAAGGTGACCGGTGCGTGGGTCGATCGCGATTCCTTGCGCTTCGGTCAAAGGCACTGAAAAATCCAAGGTGTTTACCCGCGACTTCAGATCCCCTGCAGGGCTGAACCAGGACAGTCGTTCCGGGTCGTCTTCGACCGTGACAATGTCCCCGTTGGCTGCAATCGCAATACCTTCGGTATCCGCAAATCCACCTTCCAGTTCAAACGCGGGCCCAAGCGCTTCGCCATCCTTGGTGAGGCGTTGCAGGTTACCGAAGCCATCACCGACCAGAAGGTGGTTTCCCTCAAGAGCAATCGCCTTGATGCGAAACAGGTCACTTGTGACCCGCCGCAACTCTTCACCTTGCAGAGTGACAAGCACCGCTTCTGGCCCTTCATTGGCAATCCAAAGGCCACAAAATGTCGGATCGTAGTCCAGGCTGGCCGGACGGTTCAGATTGTAGCGCCCTGTTTCCGTAAGGTCCAAGGCCGCTGCAGCGGGTGCAGTGGCGATGGCAATAACGACTGTAAACGCTTTGTGCATCTCAATCCAAACCAGCTTCCCCCATGGATGTGTTTCACCATCGCCAGAGGTCAATGCTGGTCGGCAGAAGCCCGCGTGAAAATGGTCGCCGTCGGACAATGCACCCTATTCAGGCCAAACCTGTTTCCAGTCATTGGCCATGTCCACAATGACCCAGCCCCGATCCGGTCCTTCGTCCAGACCGCGGTTGAGAACACCGATGTGCCCCTCGCGGTCATAAGCGAATTCGCGCTCTGCATCGGTGTGGTGCAGCAACAGACCAAACCGGGGGCCATCGCCCGCAGTGGTGTATTCCAGCATTGCAAAATCGCCATCCGAGTTGCCACTGGCAAAGATCGGACGTTTGCCGATGCGGCTGTCGATGCCGACGGGTTTGCCTTCCTTGTCATCGATGAAATCGATCCCGGGCAGTTTCGTTACGACGCCATCGGCGTATTCGGTCGGCCCGGTTGATCCGATGACCTGTTCGGGGGGAATGTTATAGGCCGCTTCGGCAAAAGCGCGGATGAAATGCACGCCGCCGCCCGATGCAATCCACGTCTGAAACTGCTGATCACGCAGGTAGGACAGCAGTTCGAGCATGGGCTGATAGACCATTTCGTCGTAGCGCATGCCAGTTGTGGGGTGGCGGGCAGTCTCAAGCCACGATCGGACGTCATCCTGAAATGCCTCGACCGACATGCCCGAATGAGTGACGGCAAGTACCTCAAGCAGCGCGTCAATGCCGCCGGCCGCAAGAGTTTCCAGGTCTCCTTCTGCAGCTGCCTTCAGCGTGTCGCTTGTCAGGATCGATGGATCTGCGTCCGATTTTTCCTTCAGGCGGTCCAGCGCATAGATCAGTTGGAAGTATACGGGCTTTTCCGCCCAAAGGGTGCCATCGTTGTCGAAGGTGGCAATGCGATCAGCCGGGGGCACGTAATCTGGCGAGTCCGGATCGGTAACCCGTTCCACGAACGAGATGATAGCAGTCTTTGTTTCTGTGTCGGCCCATGAGGGCAATGGATCAGCCCAAGATGCGCAAGACAGGAGTGACAGGGTGGCGGCGACGATCAAAGCGCGCATTTGGGAACCTCATTCGAATTTTAAAAAAGGGCCGCGCCAGGATTGGCGCGGCCCCTCGTATTGGAAACAGAAGCTTAGGGGTTTCCGGTGGCTTCAGTCAGCTTGTCCATAACTTGCTCAAGGCTAAAGCTCGCCGCTTCTTGCCGTGGTGGGTATTCCTGGAACGTCTCAAGGAACTGACCCACGTACACTTGTGCAGGCACCAGCATGTAGGCGCGGTCCAGCATCCAGTCATAGTAGGTGTTGGACGTCCGATACCCGCGCTCGTAAGGATCGCGGCGCAAGTTGGGGATGAGCGGAATACGCAGTTCCACAAGCGGCTCGATCCACGCGCGGAGGGTGGCCCATGCTTTCTGCTCAAGGAACGTCAGCTTCCAATCGTTGAAGCGCAACGCCATCAGATCACCGTCATCCGAGAAATAGAAAATCTCTTCGCGGGGGCCTTTTTCCTCTTCGCCCGAGAAGTAGGGCAGGAAGTTGTACCCATCCAAGTGCACGCGGTATTCACGTCCACCTCCGACTTCGGCAACGGTGATCCCTTCCAGCAACTCTTCCTTGACCGTCGGACGCCCGGCGGCTGCCAGATAGGTTGGCAACCAGTCCATGTGGTGCATGATCTGGTTCGAGACAGTGCCGGGTTCGATCAGGCCAGGCCAACGGACCATGGATGGCACACGCCATGCGCCTTCCCAGTTGGTGTTCTTTTCACCCCAGAACGGCGTCATGCCCGCGTCGGGCCACGTGTTCATATGGACACCGTTGTCAGTTGAGTAATGAACGATGGTCTTGTCGGCGATGCCCATCTCGTCGAGAAGGTCGAGGAACTCACCCACGTGCATGTCATGTTCGATCATGCCTGCCGTGTATTCATCAACCTGCTTGCCGACGATCTCGTTGGCCATGTCCCACTTTTCCTCAGAGACATGCGTGCGGAAGTGCATCCGCGTACCAGACCACCAGACAAACCATGGCACGCCCGCTTCTTCCTGCCGCTTGATAAAGTCGATGGCTGCCGCGACGGTTTCGTCATCGACGGTTTCCATGCGCTTTTTGGTCAGCGGGCCGGTATCCTCGATCTCGCCATCTGCCGATGACTTGATTACGCCACGCGGGCCAAATCTTTCGCGGAACGTCGTACCGTCAGCAAAAACAGCGTCGCGGGGATAGTCGATGTTTTCGGGCTCTTCCTCGGCGTTCAGGTGGTAGAGGTTGCCAAAGAACTCGTCAAAGCCGTGCTTCGTGGGCAGGTGTTCATCCCGGTCACCAAGGTGGTTCTTGCCAAACTGACCCGTCGCCTAGCCTTGCGCCTTCAGAAGGCCGGCAATGGTCGGGTCTTCTTCCTGCATGCCCAGTTCTGCACCGGGCAGGCCGACTTTGGACAGGCCGGTCCGAAACACGGATTGCCCCATGATAAAGGACGAGCGACCCGCAGTGCACGACTGCTCACCATAATAATCCGTAAAGATCATGCCCTCTTGGGCGATCCGGTCGATATTGGGCGTGCGGTACCCCATCAATCCCATGGTATAGGCGCTGACATTGGATTGACCAACATCATCGCCCCAAATCACAAGAATATTCGGTTTTTCTGCATCCTGAGCAGCTGCTGCGCCCGACAAGGCCACAAGTGCTGTGACCGCCACGGCTTTCAACCGCAGTCATTTTGCGAATGACAAGATACTGTCTCCTTTCCAAGTTAAATTTGATTTTTGGCTAAGTGTCAGCCTAGCTTTACAGAGAGTATCGCACCACCAATTATTCCCGTTTTACGAAAGTTTCGTGTCTTGTCGATGGGTTACGCCGGCCGTATCTGCAATCAAGATGGTGCTCGAAAGCTGTTGCAGCGGCGTCAGCTTTGGCGTGAGGGGTCGGGTCGATACGTGGGAAAACTGTAAAAACACATGCCTAATGAAGGATACACGATGAAAACCGCCACTTTGACCGGATTCCTCGCCGCAGCAATGATGACCGTCGCGATTCCCGTCGCCGCGCAGGACAGTTCGTGGGACACGTCGTTTACCTTTTACCTCTGGGCGGCGGAAACCGATACGGAGATCACGACAGCGTCCGGTGTCATCGAATCCACTCTGCCGTTCAGCGATGCACTCGAAAACCTGGACTTTGCGTTCATGGGTGCGCTTGAGACAGGTACGGGTCCATGGCGACTGATCGGTGACTTTGCTTACACGGACCTATCCTTTTCCAGCCCGACGCCAGAACCGGACTTCGGTGGAGCCGAGGCAGATATCAAGTTACAGGTTCTGAACGTCTATGGGTTGTACAATGTGCGATCCGCGGGCGGATGGGCTGTCGATGTCGGGGGCGGTGCGCGCTGGTTCGAGACTGACACAACACTTACCCTTTTGCCGGGCACCTCACCGGGCCAGTCGGCGCGCTTTAACGACAACTGGATCGACCCGGTGATTGCCGCGCGCTTTACCTACGACATCTCGGACCGCTGGACCGCAGTGGGTTTCCTCGATTACGGCGGCTTCCGCAGCGACAGCGAATCCTGGCAGGCTCTGATCAGCGCCCGTTACGCGGTCAACGACCAGTGGAGCGTCGTTGCGGCCTATCGCTACCTTGATATCAAGCACGGGCCATCGGATGACGCATTCAAGTTTTCCCAGTCTGGTCCGCTTTTCGGTGTGCGGTACGATTTCTGAGGGCTGCGAACCTCAAAGGGAACAATCAACCGCCGTGCATCTTTGAACGCGCCAACGCAGGGCCAGCGCCCGATTGCCTATAGCTGAAGCTCGGCCCGGATCAGGGACAGTTCGATACTGTCGGGGTTTGCTTCAATGGCGCGGTTCGCCGTGTCCAGTGCGGCGCTCCGGTTTCCCAAGGCATCGTGGATGCGGATCATCATCACCCATCCCTGTTCAAGCTGCGGATCAAGCGAAACAGCCTCTCCAAAGGCACGCAGAGCGGTGTCCATACGGCGTGTAGTCAGACCAATGCCGGCCATCACCAACTGTGTTTCGGGGAAATCAGTCTTGGCCAGAAGTGACCCTTGCCAGTCTCGCATCGCCTGCTGCAATACCAGTGAGACGTCGCCGGGCAATTGTACGGCGCGCAGGCTCAGGAATTCACGCGCCGCAGCAATGCGCACTGTTTTCGCCGGATCGTCCAGCATGGCACCCAGCACCGTGGCGCGTTCTGCTTCGGGCGCACCCCTTTGCAAACCAACGGCGGCGGCGCGTACCATGGGATCTGGGTCTTCCAAAAGGGGCGCCAGTCGGGTGGCAAGCGCGGGGGTCGGCACGCGGGTCAACATTTCAAGCGCCGTGGCCCGCGCGATCCCGGGCAGTCCGGTATATTCGGCCAGCGCGGCCAGTTCGTCCGCAGTTCCGACAACGTCACGTCGACCGGCGGCAAGGGTCTGACCATAATGCGGCCCGCGGTGCGCGCTGTCGGGATACCAATCCGCGACTGCCTCAGCCGCCCATGCGGCTGTTTCGTCACCATGGCAATCGGTGCAGGCATTCGGGCTGCGTGTCTCGATGCTCAAGTCCGGGCGTGGAATGCGGAAGGAATGATCGCGACGGCCGTCCACGACCATGTAATTCCGCTCGATCATATGGCAGCTTTTACACTGCGCGCCTTCACTGCCAATGGGATGAAAATGATGCGAAGGGTCATCGTAAGTCTTCAAAGCCAACGTCGGAAAGTCTGCGTTCCCGGCTTCGGAGTGGCATTGCGTACACAACCCGTTGCCCTCAACCAGCCGTTCGGCAGAGTGCGGTTCGTGACAATTGCTGCAAGTCACGCCTTTTGCATACATTTTGGATTGGAGAAAAGAACCGTAGACGTAGACCTCTTCGAGGATCTGTCCGTCTGCATGGTAGGTACCGTCACGCAAGGTGCTGAGCCTGTAGGCATCGTGAAACGCCGTGCCGGGCAGCGGGTTGCCGTCCTCGAAAGGTTCGCGACGGGAGTGGCAACTTGCGCATTGTTGCAATACGACTTCGCCACCTTGTGACATGTCGATTGTCAGGCCGGTTTCTGTCAGCCCGGTCCAAGGGTCCTGCGTCGTTTTCAGCCCTTCAGCCCATGCCAAGTGCGCCTCACCCGGGCCATGGCAGGCTTTGCAGCCAACGCCAATTTCAGCTTGCGTGCTGGCGTAGCTGCGCGTGATCGGTGAATAATTCTTGTTGTAATCGGTCGCGTGGCATTCGGCACAGCGGGCATTCCAGTTCTTGTATGGGCCCGTCCAGTGCAGGCTGTCGCCCCCAAAAAGTTCCTGATCAGGATAAAGGTGATACCAGCGCTTTTCTTCGGTATCCCAGACAACATCAAAGGACTGCAATTTGCCCTCTTCGGTTTCCAGCAGGTATTGCTGGAGCGGTTCGATCCCGACGACACTGTGCACCGGATAGCGAGTGATGCGCCCGTCCGGTCCGTCGGTCTCGATCATGTAGGTTTCGCCGTCCCTATAGAACCGTGACATGATGCCGTTGTGCGTGAAAGTGGTGTCGTTGAAATCGCCCAGAATGTTGCTTGGCTCAGGGGTGGTCCACGCCTTGGCATGGTGTGACCCCTCCCATGCCTCAGTGGCTTCAAGGTGGCAATCGGCACAGGCTGCCGACCCGACATAGTCCGGAACCGTGTTCGTTTGAGCGGCGGCAGGCCCCGCCAAGCCCAGCAGTAAGATGGCAGCGCGCGCAAGCCTGCAAAGTCTGGGGGTCATGGCACCGGGGACCTCAATGGCAACACGGGATCGCGTGTGTCGATCAGGGTAATGACTGTTGCGTCAGGAACAACCGTAAAAACCGTGGTTGATCACCCTGGAGCCTTCGCATTCATGTTATACGAAGGGGTTGAGGGGCGGTAACTTTGTCGCAGTGCCAGTGGTATGCCGAAAAATGAGGGCGTGACGCTCGTGGCGCAGCGTTTTGCGGATGATCTGCCATTGACGCGAAGCGGCGCCTTCCTCTGCACCATTTCCATACAGTGCCCTGCCAAGTGCGGTGATGGCGGTTTCCAGATCTGCGCTACGCGGGACTCCGCGCGCCGATCGTTGTTCGAGCGCGACAAACAAGCCGTTGAGGTCCTTCGCCGCAGCTTTCTGTTCTGCGATACGATGGGCCGCGATGGCCGACGCGGCATAGCGGTCTTGCAGTCGCCGCAAACGCGGTCGGACAAACGGGTAAACAAAGCGGTAGGCGACCCAGGCCACCACAAGGGCCAGAACGAGGATCAGGACCCACCGCATAATCGCGTCGCGATCAATGGGCGCTCTTTCCCTGGGTGGTTGCGCGACAGTGACCGTGAG
>JBCBDZ010000151.1:0-8772 GCA_038529225.1 Pseudomonadota bacterium
GTTCCGCTGACCTTCAAGGATACGGCCGGGTCTTCCTGCGGTGCCTTGCTTCCCACCGGGAACGCGGTCGACAGGATCGAAGGCGTGGCGGTCACCATGATTGACAACGGAATGCCCTGCGTGGTGATGCGCGCGGCGGATGTGGGGATCACCGGGGATGAAACACCCGAAGAGCTTGAGGCGCACACGGCCCTGCGCGCGAAACTGGAAGCGATCCGTCTTGCCTGCGGTCCCTTGATGAATCTCGGCGACGTGACCCGAAAATCTGTTCCCAAGATGACGATGGTCAGCGCACCTCGCGCAGGGGGTGCCATCGCAACCCGCACATTCATCCCACACCGCTGTCATAAGACCATTGGTGTTCTGGGTGCCGTCAGCGTCGCCACCGCATGCCTGATCCCCGGGTCGTCTGCCTATGATCTGGCGCAGTGCGGCAAAGGAGATGAGCGCGTTTTGTCAGTGGAGCACCCGACAGGCGAGATGACTGTGGTTGCAACCTTGGATCAGGACGGCGCGGTAAAAGAAGCGGCGATCCTGCGCACCGCGCGCAAATTGATGGATGGAGAAATCTTCGCATGACCAAGCAACCGATGGATGCGGACTGGCTGGTTTTTCATCCAGATCCCAAGGTCCCGGATTTCCAGTTGCCCAAGGGGGCGGTGGATGCCCATTGCCACGTCTTCGGCCCGTCGCCGGAATTCCCATTTGCCCCGGAACGCAAATACACGCCATGCAATGCCGGCAAGGATCAGCTTTTTGCCTTGCGCGATCACCTCGGGTTCTCCCGAAACGTCATCGTTCAGGCAACCTGTCACGGCAAGGACAACAGCGCGATGATGGATGCGTGCCGTGCGGGCGGGGAACTTGCGCGGGGTGTGGCCAGTGTCGGTGGCGACGTCACGCACAAGGAATTGGCTGATATGCATGACGCAGGTGTGCGCGGCGTGCGCTTCAATTTCGTCAAACGATTGGTGGATGCGACACCAAAAGAGGTCTTTATCGGGATTGCCGACAAGATACAGGAGTTTGGCTGGTCCATCGTGGTCTATTTCGAAGCCGCCGATCTCGAAGACCTGCAGCCTTTCCTTGAGAAATTGCCCGGCATCATCGTTGTGGATCACATGGGACGCCCGGATGTGACCAAAGGTGTGGATCATCCGGATTTCGCGCGGTTCATCCGACTTATGTCAGAGAACGAGAACATCTGGACAAAGGTCACGTGCCCTGAACGTTTGACCGCCGATGGTCCGCCTTACAACGACGTCGTACCCTATTACCAAGCGATCGTTGATCAGTTCGAAGATCGTGTTCTCTGGGGCACGGATTGGCCGCATCCGAACATGCAGTCCCACATGCCCGACGATGGCGCACTTGTAGACTACATTCCCCGCATCGCCCGCACGCGCGCGCAGCAGGAAAAATTGCTCGTCGCCAACCCGATGCGCCTCTATTGGTCCTAGCGTCCTGTCCCGACATGGCGGGCTGTTCGATTGCGGCACGGGTCGGGATGTGACGTTCCAGGATCAGAAGAACAGGCCCCAACTTTCAAACGCAAAACCGGACTACATGGATGTTGCGCGGGTCAACGATCGGCGTACCCTTCGACTGCACCCCATCCGGACAAGTGACCAAGGCAAGGCGCTGATTTTTTCAAACGTACTCGCCTGTCACCGCGTTTCGCTTCTGGCGAAATCATGGATCGCGTCAACTGTAACCCTGTGATCTGGTGGCGGACCGAGGATCATAGCCGGATCTCTGCGATTGGTCATCCGGCGCGCCTGTGGGCAGCCACTTAGCTACGCGGATCCCGGAGTTTTGCGAGTATGAGGTCGGTTGAAATCTGTCCGATCATGGTCTGGCCCTCCATGACGCCAATCATCGCCCCGTGGTCGCCAATCTGTTCCATCACATCTCGGATGCTCGCCTCGGGGGTGACGGTCAGTGTCGGTGTCTGGGTCAAAGGCGCCATGACATCGCGTGCACATAGCACGCCAAGTGGGTTCATATGCGCGACGAAATCGCCAACATAGCCGTTCACAGGATTGGAATAGATGTCTTGAGGCGTGCCGCATTGCACGATCCGCCCCCCCTCCATGATTGCGATACGGTTGCCCAGTTTGAAAGCTTCGTCCAGATCATGAGAAACGAAGATGATCGTTCGTCCGCGCTTGGCTTGCAGCTCCAGCAATTCGTCTTGCAGCCGGGTGCGGATCAGGGGATCGAGGGCAGAGAATGGCTCGTCCATCAACAGGATCGGTGCATCTGTGGCAAAGGCGCGCGCAAGCCCGACCCTTTGCTGCATACCGCCAGAGAGTTCCCCGACCAGCGCGTCGGCACGGTCCAGCAGGCCGACCCCGTCCAGCTCCTCGTCGACACGGGCGCGGCGCGCAGCGGCAGATTGGCCGCCCAGCTCTAATCCCAACCCAACGTTGTCACGCACAGTGCGCCAAGGCAGCAGGCCAAATTGCTGAAAGACCATCGCCACTGTACGCAGGCGCAGGTCCCTCAGTGCCTGACGATTGGCCGCAGAGACATTCGTCATCCCGTCGCCGGTCCTGACCCGTATTTCCCCGCGGACCACCGGATTCAACCCATTCACGGCCCGCAGCAAGGTAGACTTGCCAGAGCCGGACAAGCCCATCAGCACGAGGATCTCGCCTTCTTCCACAACCAGAGAGCAATTGTGCACACCTAGAATCTGATTGCAGGCGGCTCTGATCTCCGACCTTTCCTGCCCGGCGTCCATCAGTGGCAAGGCACTGGCGGGATGATCCCCAAAGACGATGCTGACGTTATCAAATTCGACGGCGTTCATTGTCCTTTTACCCGCAGCATGCGGTCAAGCATGATCGCGACAGCGACAATGACAAAGCCGGACTCAAAACCCAACCCGGGGTCATTGCGTCCAAGCGCCTGCACCACGGGCTTGCCAAGCCCATCCGCACCGACATAGGCCGCGATCACAACCATCGACAGGGACAGCATGATCACCTGATTCAAGCCGGCCATGATCTGCGGCACCGCATAGGGCAGTTCGACCTTCCAGAGCAGTTGGGTCGGGGTTGCTCCAAATGCCTCGGCCGCTTCCGTAAGTGCAGCAGGCGTTTTGGAAACGCCAAGGTATGTCAGCCGGATTGGGGCCGGAATAACGAAGATCACTGTCGCAAACAGGCCCGGCACCATACCGAGGCCAAAAAAGACGATCGCCGGGATCAGATACACGAAAGTCGGTAGCGTTTGCATCAGGTCCAGGACCGGGCTGACAAACTGATAGGCGCGCGGGCGATGCGCAAGGAATATCCCGATCGGCACGCCCAGCCCCATGCAAACCACGCAAGACGACAGCACGAGCGCAAGGCTATCGGTTGTTTCTTCCCAATACCCCTGATTGATGATGAAAAGCAGGCACAACGCGACCAGAAGGCAGACCTTCCACGACCGTTGCAACACCCAGGTCAGAGCGACAAACAGCAAGACAATGAAGAAGGCAGGTGGCGCCTGCAACGCCCAGACAATGCCGTCGATCATCCACTCCAAACCATCGGACAGTGTGTCAAAGAACGGGCGCGCATTGGACTTGAGCCAATCCACGATGGCCTCCGAAATGTCGTCCATCGGGATTCTATAGTTTTCTAACCAGTCCATGCCCGCCCCTCGTGGCGAAAAACGGGGGCCTTGTGTGGCCCCCCTTTGATCTTAGTTACCCAGGGCCGCTTTAACGGCACTGGCAGCATCGCCGCCATCCAACGTTGTCACGCCGTCGACCCACGCCATCCATGTATCGGTGTTGGCGGCCAGCCACGCCTTGGCGGCATCCTCCGGATCTTCACCGTCGTTCAGGATTGCGCCCATGATCTCATTTTCCATAGCGAGCGTGAATTCGAGGTTCATCAACAGCTTGCCAACATTCGGGCATTCGCTGACGTAACCGGCCCGCGTGTTCGTCGCAACCGTCGCGCCACCCAAGTCGGGGCCAAAGAAATCATCGCCACCGGGCAAGTAGGTCAGGTCAAAGTTAGCGTTCATCGGGTGCGGTTCCCAGCCAAGAAAGACGATGGGTTCTTCGCGATCAACGGCGCGTTCGACCTGAGCCAGCATGCCTTGCTCGGAGGATTCAACAACTTCAAAATCCGACAGGCCAAAGACATCGCCGTCAATCATGTCTTGGATGAGACGGTTGCCGTCATTGCCCGCTTCAATCCCGTAAATCTTGCCCTCAAGGGCGTCAGCGGCGGCTGCGATCGAGGCGAAATCCGTGATTCCGGCAGCAACACCAGCGGCATTGGTGGCAAGGGTGTACTTTGCGCCTGTCAGGTTTGTGCGCACGGTATCTACGCTGCCTGCTTCGCGGTAAGTGGCGATATCGCCTTCCATTGTCGGCATCCAGTTGCCAAGAAAGACGTCAATGTCACCCTCAGCCATGGACGCATAGGTCACAGGCACAGACAGAATGTCGGTTGATGTATCATAGCCCAGTGCTCTGAGGACGATGGATGTCGCGGCGGTGGTCGCCGTGATGTCGGTCCACCCGACATCCGAAAAGCGGACCTCTTCACAAGCGGCAAGTGCCGTGTTCGCGACTGTGACCAACGCAAGTGCGGAAATCGAAGTTCGGAATTTCATTGATATCTCCCTTTTTCTTGAACAGCCTGATTGACTGATTTGCCTCACTTTAAGCAGTTCGACAGCCTACCGTCACGCGCTTTCGGCAAGGCTGGCTGCATCGGGGCGCAACCCTGGCGCTGGTTTTGGTGATGTCCCTTTGACGGGCATGCGGTGTGAGGCAATAGGTGCGCCGTTGAAAACAGATGCACGGCCCTGTGATCGACAAGAAAAGATGTGTGCCATCACAGGGATACCGGTCAGAGTTGCCAACCCCGTTACTCCCGTCAGAGCACCCTGTTCGCCTTCTTGCGTTCGCTGCGAAAAGAGCTTGCTCAGCGTAGCGCCGGTCATGGCCCGCAAAGCCCGGAGTGGAGTTGAAAGGAACGCCCATGCTTTGCATTTTCCATGTCGAAAGCTGCTCAAAGCGATCCAATCGCCTGACTTGGTACTGGGTGATAGCGGAGCGGTTCGAACAAAGTTCGACCGCGAAACCATGCGCTGAACTGGCTGGAGGAGATGTCGCATTTGAAGAAGTGGCGGACCGAGGAGGATTCGAACCCCCGACCCCCTGATTCGTAGTCAGGTACTCTATCCAGCTGAGCTATCGGTCCACTGGCGGGCGGTGTAGTCTTGTGGCCGCGGCTTTGCAAGAGGCTTATTGGGCCAAACCGACCAAGCGGATCAAATACCGTCCCCCTTGGGCAATCGGATGGAAAAGACGGTGCCCGTCGGCCCGGTGCGGTCCAGTTCCAGCGCACCGCCATGGGCGCGGATCAATTCCGATGCAATGGCAAGGCCAAGGCCGGTGCCGCCTTTGCTCACCCCACCCTGAAACGGTGTAAACAGATGATCCTGGGCCCGCTTGGGCAGGCCGGGACCTGTATCTGCAACCTCAATCCACCAGTTGTCATCATCTTCATAGGCAGAGACATTGATCTCGGCGGGTTTTCCGCTCGCGACAATCGCCTGACGGGCATTGCGCACGAGGTTGGAGATCACCCGGAACAGTTGCTCAGGGTCCGCGCGCAGGGTGAAGAGAGGTGGTATGTTTTCGCCCAGCGACACTTCGGTCTCGCCCACAGCCAGCCGTTCGCTGTCCAGCACGTCCGCCACGATGTCATCCAGCGTCAGCATCGTAAGTGTTGGGCTGGGCTCTTCGGCCTTGCCAAAGGCCAGCGTGCTTTCGCACAGATGAACCGCGCGAGTGATCGACCCCACCAGCTTGGGGGCCATGCGCCGCACCAGAGGGTCCTCGGAGCTTTCGATCCGGTCGGTGAACAATTGCGCAGAGGTCAGGATGTTGCGCAAGTCGTGGCTGATCTTGGACACCGCCGATCCCAGTTGCGCCAATCGGTCCTTCTGACGCAAGGCGGCGATGAGTTCGGTTTGCATGGCGCGCAAGGCCTCTTCGGCTTCACGCAGTTCTGTCACCCCTGCGTTCGGCGTGATGATCCGACGTGCGTCTTCAGGCGCAGCGGCATAGCGTTGCATGTGCCCGACCACGCCGCGGATGGGTTTCACGATGATCGCACGCACCGCGATGAACAGCAGGAAGGCTGTCACGATGGAGATCACGGCCGACAGGATCAGAATTCGAATGCCATAGTCGATCATGGCCATGCGCATCGGTTCGGTTTCAACGGTAATCTCGATCAGCAACCCCGCTTCGCGCACTGGCGCTCCGATCACACGGATCACCTCGTTTTCCGGTTCTGCAAGGCGCATCATCGCGTCCCGGATCAGCACCATGGCCGTGCCTTCACGCAAATCATAGGTCGCATCAATGGGGCGCGGCATGGGCGTTGCCAGCATCAACTGGCGAACCTCATCGCGGCGCAGCACCACGTTGAACACGCCTGCGTTTTCCAGCAGTTCCGCCTCAAGTTCGCTGTCGATCATGTCATCGGCCAGCAGGGCAAGCGAGGCAATCTGCGCCCGCTCCAGCCGGTTTTGCAGGTAATCCTCGCGAAACCGCGCGATGGACGGCACAAAGATCAGGATTTCGGCCAGCATCACGAAAACCGTCGTGAGGATCAGAAAGCGGCCAGAGAGGGAATTCAACATGGTGTAATCTGTTCAGGGAATGAAGCGCTGCACAAGCCCCACAACCCGTTTGACCAGATCACTTTCAAACAGGCGTGGGCTGAAGTAAGCGCCGGCAGCGCGTTTGTTGACCTCGCCGATCGTGGGATAGGGGGCGACCATGGCGGCGACCTGGCTCATCTTCATCTTGTTGGCGAGCACGAGCGCCCACAGATTGATCAACTCGCCCGCCTGATATCCTGCGATCGACGCGCCCACGGGGCGGCCTTTGACGACCATGACCTTGATCAGCCCCTTGGTTTTACGCTCGGCAATCGCGCGATCGTTGTGTTCGTAGTGAAACCGAACCACATCCAGCTTGGCGCCATGTTCCTGTTGCGCCTGCGCTTCGGTCAGTCCGACCTGAGCCAGTTCCGGGTCGGTGTAAGTCGCCCAAGGGATATGGCCAGTCTTGGCCTTGGACGGCAACCCAAACAGCATCGAGCGGATGATGACACCGGCATGGTATCCGGCCACATGGGTGAATTGCAGTCCGCCGGCTGCATCCCCTATGGCGTAGACCCGTTTGTTCGTCGTGCGCAAGGAGTCGTCGACTTTGACGCCTGCGCGCGTTGTCTCGATCCCTGCTGTGTCGAGCTTGAGGCTATCGGTGTTTGCCTTGCGCCCAACCGCCACCAGCAGGTGCGAGCCGTTGAAACTCCGCCCGTCTTCGGTGTGGACTGTCACTGCATCATCTGAACCTTCGATCCGCGACGCCTTGGCCTCTTCGACAATGTCGATCCCTTCGGCCCGCAGGTTGTCCAGAACGACCGCAGCCATCTCTGGATCATCCTTGCCCAGCGCGCTGGCCCCTTCGATCACCGTCACCTCGGAGCCGAGACGCACATGGGCCTGCGCCATCTCCATCCCGATGGGACCACCCCCGATGATCAACAGGTGCTCGGGTTGTTCACGCAACGCCCACAGGGTTTCGTTGGTCAGGTAAGGGACCGTATCGATGCCGTCGATGGGCGGCACAAACGGGCTGGACCCGGTTGCGATCACGATGCGGCGGGCGGTTATGACCGTGTCGCCTGCTTGCACTTCGCTCTCAGAGATGAAGTGCCCGAATTCCCGGATCACGTGGACCCCAAAGCCTTCGAACCGCTCTTGCGAATCCACGGGTTCGATCTGTGCGATGACACCTTGCACATGGTCCTTGGCGACCGCGTAGTCCACCTGCGGGGCCACATTGGCCACCCCGTAGACATCACTGTGGCTTTGCCCGTAGGCCGCCTTGCCGCTGGCAATCAGCGCCTTGGAAGGCACGCAGCCGTAGTTGAGGCAATCGCCGCCCATCTTGTGCCCTTCCAGCAGGACAACGTCCGCCCCCATCTGGCTGGCCCCGGCAGCGACCGACAGGCCACCTGACCCAGCGCCGATCACCAGAACATCCGTCTTGATCCGTTTCATGGGTTTCAGATCCCTTGTTTGCCGCGCACGGCCTTGAGAACGATGGGAAGGGCGGCCAGCGCACACAGTCCAAGGATCGGCAGAAGGATCGCAGGCTCAAAGATGATACCCAGGTCGGGTGTCTCACCGCGATCGAAGACCTCGCCCAGACCTGCACCAACGGACGTGTAGACGACAGCCCCCGGAATGATCCCAAGGAAGGTTGAAATCGCGTAGCGGCTGAGGGGAACACCCACAAGCGCAGGTACCAGATTGGCCACAAAGAAAGGGACGGCTGGTACCAGACGGATCAGGAACAGCATGGACCACTGGTTGTCATCAATGCCCTCCTTGATCCTTTTGATCAAACCGTCGCTGGTGTCCATCTTGGCCGCCAGACGCTCTCCCAGACCCCAGCGGGCGGCAAGAAAGATCGCGATGGCCCCAAGCGTGGCCCCCGTCATGTTGAACAGTGCGCCCGGAAAGGTTGAAAATAGGAACCCACCCGTCAGGGTCATGATCGCCGCACCAGGCAACGAGAAGCCGGCAACCATGGCGTAGGCCGCCATGAACACCAGTGCCGTGAGCACATAGTTGTTGTCACGCACCGCCAGCAACGCTTCGCGATTGTCAGCCAGCGTTTGAAAGCTGAGGTAATCTTTTAGTGTGAAAGCCCCAATTGCGGCCACGCAC
>JBCBDZ010000152.1:0-8770 GCA_038529225.1 Pseudomonadota bacterium
ACGTGAACTGACTGACCACCAAAGTGCTGCCGCCAGTTTGCAGGATCGACAGGTTCATCTTACCGTACTCATCCTTGAACAGACGCAGTTTCGAGACCTTGGCGGCCAGTGCGCGGACGGTGTCCAGATCATCGCCGGGCATGGCGCACACAAAGATCAGCAGGCCCGCACTGCATTGCCCGACGACGGCGCCTGCCACTTCAACCCGCGCGCTGCTGACCCGTTGCAACAGCGCCCTCATGTGCCCTGCCAGTCTATGATGTCATCAACCTCGGCGCGTTCTGTGCGAAAGCTGTTGGCGGGGTGATCAGGGTCTGCGTAGCCAAAGGAAATGGCGCAAAGGATCATCTCGTCCTCGGGGACGTTGAAGTGTCCGCGGACAAAGGGAGCCTGTGCGGCGATCGCTGCCTGAGGAATGGTCGCCACACCGAGCGATTGCGCCGCGAGGCAGAAGGCCGTGACAAAGCCACCGGTGTCCATGGCGCCATATGGGCCAAGGACGCGGGGTGCTGTGACGATGGCCACGTGCGGGGCACCAAAAAGTTTGTAGTTCTCCATCATTTGTGCGCCTGACGCCGCCCGGTCGCCTTTTTCGATCCCCACGGCATCATAAAGCTGGAAGCCGCAGGCCCGCCTGCGGTCGCCGTAAATGCCGGGGTAGCCTTCTGGCCACGGCAGGTCCGGTGCAGGCTCAGTGGTCGAGGCAGCCTCGTAAAGCGCGTCGCGGAACGTGTCTGTGGCCTCGCCTTGCGTGATGATCAACTGCCATGGTTGGGCGTTGCACCAACTTGGGACATGGCGCGCGGCGGCCACGATTTTGGCGATGTCGTCCTGTGGCACTGGTGTCGATCGGAACGCCCGACAGGAAAAGCGCGCCTGCAAGAGATCACGCAAAGTGTCGTAATCGCTCATTGCTGCAGCGCCATGGCAAATCCGACGGCCCCGGCGATCAGCGCCCCAACGAGGACAGCAAGCAGGATTTTACCGGTCGAGTAGGGCCGTTCGCCCTGCACCCGACCCGTGCGCCCGTTCACCACGAACCGGTAGGTTTCTCCGCGGTATTTGTAGGCGGCAAGCCAGACGGGCAGCAGGATGTGCTTGAACGTGACATCGCCCAGTTTCGTGTCCACCGAGTGGATGCGCTGACGGTCCCCACCAATGTCAAAGCGGATGTCGCGGGCGATGATGTGATCCATCCGTAAGCGTGCCTCGGCAAAACCCGTTTCCAGTTCGACCGAATACCCCTCGGCCCGGAACCCGGCGAGGAACTCAGGTGCATAGGGTTGGAGCGCACTGAGATCCCAAGGTTCCAGCGCGTCCGTGAAACGCTTGGGCAGGGAGGTTGAGGCCAGAACTAGCACGTCGTCAAAAAAGCGCGCGACTTTGCCCCGTGTGCGCCGCCAGCGGACCTTGGCCACACGCACCTGACTGCGTTTGCCATCGCGCATGACCGTGCGGGTTTCATAGTAAACGGTGCCGCGTTCGCCAGTATAGGCGCTGCGCGTATCTGCATCGAAGGTCCAGTAGGGGACGTAAATGCCTTGCATCGTCCGTCCCTTGCGCGCGTAGTCCTTCAACCCGTTTGGCGCGAACCAAAGGCGGCCGAGCCAGTCGGTCATGGCCTTGCGGGCCTGCGTCTCGCTCAGGGCGAAGGGCAGGACACCGCGCGGCTTGATGTGCCGGTGTGCGCCGGTGTCGGTGACGACGGGGGTGGCACAAAACGGGCATTCGGCAGCATGGATATTGGCATCGAATTCGACTTGGGCGCCGCAGTTGGGGCATTTTGAGACGCGGGTTTCCTCGATCTCGGCGCTGGGCAGGTTCGCGTTCAGGGCCGCGCGGTAGTCAAGCTCGTGGATGGAGGCCGGAGCGGCCTCGCGCGTCCCTTCAATGGTGCCGGTGTTGCCGCAATGATCGCAGATCAGGATGCCGGCGTCGGGATCAAAGCGAAAGTCGGCCCCGCAATTGTCACAGGGAAAGCGGTGGTCCGCCAGCGGGGCGTCTGTGGAGAGATCAGGCAGGTCGGTCATAGCATCCCGTGCATCGATGCAGGTGTGATCCGCCGCAGTGCGCCGTCCCCCAGCGCCGTGTGTCGCCAAAGGTGGAAAATTGCGTGCAGCGATGAAGCGGACAGCATGTAGAAGTAAAGTTCGGACAGGCTCGGTCCGCCCCACGCGCGCCCCAGCATCACCCAGATGGTGATCGCGGCCACGACGCCCGTGCTGAGGTACATGGCCCAACTCAGCCACGGGTGGGCAGCGCGCAGTGCGCCCTGAAGCTTGGGCCCCGGGCCATTCATCAGCCCGTGCACAACAGCAATTGCGCAGATCGCCAGTCCGGTCACAGCAAAAGACCAGGCCAGAAACGGGATGGGTCCTCCGGCAACCAGCAATATGACCAGCACAGAGTTCAACCAGTGGAGGGCAATTGTGGCGGTGCGGCGCATGGAGATACGTCCTATGCAAACGGGGGGCGGGGCGGTTCGACTCTCTTGCGTCAGGTGTAGACGGGTCAGGCGTCTAAGACCATATTGAATGATTTGCGCGCTGACCCTTGTCTGCCCGGACTATCACCTTGCGTCTTTCGTCAGGGATGTGGCTGTGGCGCACCTATAGAAAGTCGTCGCGGCGCGGGGTAAAGCAATCCACCAGCTGGCCCGGTTCCAGACACACGCATCCGTGGGTTTGATCCGATGGCACGACAAAACTGTCGCCGGGCCCGACCTCGCGCGTTTCCTCGCCCAGCGTGAAACGGAAACGACCGCTTTCTACATAGGTGGACTGGACGTGCGGGTGGTTGTGCAGGGCTCCGATGGCGCCGGCCGCGTCAAAGCGGAAGGCGACGACCATCAGGTCCGGATGGTCTGACAGGACCTGCCGGGACACGTTTTCGCCTGTGGACACGATTGGGAATTCAGACATGTGGTTCACCTTTCCGATCAAATCAGGAAAACAGCATGCCGCCGTTGATGTCGATGTTTGTGCCCGTGATAAAGGCCGAGTCGTTGCAGGCCAGGAACAGGATCAGGTTGGCCGTATCTTCCGTGGTGCCCTGTCGTTTGACTGGTGCTGCCGCCTCGTACCCGCGACGCCCTGCATCTGGCGTGTGCACGTTGTGAAAGTCAGTGTCGATCATGCCGGGGCACAGTGCATTGACCCGTATGTCGGGGCCCAGTTCCTTGGCCAGCGCGCGGGTCATGGTCATCACCGCCCCTTTGGACGCGGCATAGGCCACGGCACCGGGGCCACCGCCATCGCGGCCTGCCTGGCTGGCAAGGTTCACGATCGCGCCCGTCTTCATGTGCGCCAGACACGCCTTGGTCATCAGAAATGTGCTGGTCAGGTTCAATTCCATCACCGCATTCCAGTGATCGAGCGGCATTTCCGCGATTTTCTTGCGCGCGATCAGGCCGCCAGCATTGTTGACCAGAACGTTGATGCCACCGAACTGGGTCACCGTTTTCGAGACGAGGGCGTCGATGTCCTCGGGCTTGGTCAGGTCGCCCTTGAGCGCAAAGGCCTGCCCGCCGGCGCCGGTGATACGCGCGACTGCGGCATCTGCGCCTTCACTGCTGGAGTGGTAATTGATTGCAATCCTCGCGCCCTCGGACGCCAATTTCATCGCGGCGGCCTGTCCGATGTCGCGTCCGCCCCCGGTAACGATCGCCGTTTGTCCTGCCAGTTTCATTCGCCGTTCCTCTCATTCTGCGACAGGACTGGTATACTAGTCATTTAACTGGTATACCAGTGCAAACCGCTTCTTTTCGCAACCGGCCAGTGGTCAGCGAGGCAGGGGCAGGCCAAGGTTGCCGTTTTTGCCTGCGTTTCGGTAAAAAGGCGACAGAATGGCCCAAAGGGGAGAGCGCGCAATGGTGCAAGTGACACATTTCAACGAGCGGCGCACGAGCGTGGATGATATTTTTGATTATCTCCATGACGAGATTTTGTCGTTGCGACTCCGCCCGGGGGACAAGATTTCCGAAGCCGACATTGCCGCCCAGTTCGGTGTCTCCCGACAGCCGGTGCGCGACGCGTTCAGCCGCCTTGCCACACGCAACCTTTTGTTGATCCGTCCCCAGCGGGCCACCGAAGTAAAGCGGTTCTCATCCCGGGAGATCGTCAAGTCGCGCTTTGTGCGCGCCGCCGTCGAGAAAGAAGTTCTGCGCCTTGCTGCAGAAAGATGTGATGCGCAAGGGATCGCAGAACTGGATGCGGCCATCGCCCGACAGGACCAGATGATCGCCGATGGCAAAGATGATGCGTTTGTCCGTCTGGATTACGAATTCCACGAAACCCTGTGCCGGATAGCAAAGGCGGAATTCGCCTTTGACGTCATTACCGCAGAAAAATCCAAGGTGGACCGGTTGTGTACGCTGAGCCTTGAAAAGGTTGATCGTCTGCCCGAACTGGTCGAAGATCATCGCAGCATGGCTGACGCTGTCAAACGCCACGATCCCGTGCAGGCTGTCGCCTATGGCATGCGCCATTTGTCCCGGCTGGACAAAACGATCGAGCAGATTTCGGCAACCAATGCCAACTATTTTGAGCCCGAAACGCCCCCGTCCCAGTAGGGCCCCGATGCTGAAGGTACTGCCATGAACAACTCCAAACCTCGGGTCGGTGCCCCCATTGGTGAGATGTCGTGGGCCACGACATCCGGAGACCGGATTGCGGTCGGTCATGCCAAAGACCGTTGGACGATGCTGTTTGTCTATCGCGGCAAGCACTGCCCGCGTTGCAAACGCTTTCTCAACAAGCTGAACGCGGTTCTGCCCGCCTGGCAGGCCGCGATGGACGTGGTCGTTCTGTCGGCAGACACCGAGGAAAAGGCGCGGGCGGACAAGGCAGAGTTCGGCTGGGATTTTGACCTGTGTTACGGGTTGAGCGAGGCGAACATGCGCGCGCTGGGCCTGTATGTTTCCGATCCGCTGTCAGAGGCGGAAACGTCGACGCGCTTTGCCGAACCCGGTGCATTTGGCATCCGGCCCGACGGCACGCTCATGCTTGTCGATATCTCCAACGGGCCTGCGGCGCGTCCCGATCTGGAGGAATTGCTGGATGGCATGATCTTTAACATTGAGAACAACCGCCCCGTGCGCGGCACGGCCTAGATCAGTTTTTCTTGCGGTTTCTTCGAGAATATTCCCAGTTGACAAATCTAGTATACTAGTCTTCTTTTGAGAGAAGAAAGACAACCGAGGTCCGTTCAGGGCATCGCAGACAGGAGGGTCTGCATGCGCGCAATTCAAGCGGCCAAGGTCAAAACAGAGTTCAAAACTCAAACCGGGAGGACACTATGTTCAACACACTTACGAAATCACTGATTGGTGCTGTCGCCGTCAGCGTACTTAGCACAGCCGCTTTTGCCGAGAACTGGCGCGGTTGGAACATTCACGTGGACGGATATCCAAACACCGTCGCGATGGACAAATTCGCCGAGCTGGTGGCCGAAAAGACAGGTGGCGAAATCACGCTGCAAATGTTCCACGGCGGCACACTGGGCAGCCAGCCTGACGCGGTCGAGCAGGTTCGTCTGGGTGGTCTGGAAATCGGCAACTTCAACCTTGGCCCAATCGGCCCCATCGTGCCTGCGGCCAACGTCGTGTCCTTGCCGTTCATCTTCAAGGACGTGCCCCACATGTTCCGCGTTCTGGACAGTGAAGGCGGTGCCGCCATCGCCGCGGGTATGGCGGAAAAAGGTCTGTTGCCTCTGGCATGGTATGATGCGGGCGCCCGGTCCTTCTACAATGGCGAAAAGGCAATCAACACGCCCGACGACGTGGTGGGCATGAAGGTGCGGGTCATGAACAACGACCTGTTCACCGGCATGATCAACGAAATGGGCGGCAACGCTTCTCCGATGGCCTTTGCCGAAGTCTACCAGGCCCTGAAAACCGGCGTTGTGGACGGAGCGGAAAACAACTGGCCTTCCTACGAATCCACCGGTCACTTCGAGGTTGCGGGCTTTTATTCGCTGTCCCAGCACCTGATCATCCCCGAATGCATCTGCATCAATGCCGACACCTTTGCGGGTCTGTCTCCGGAAATGCAGGCTGCCGTGACCGAAGCGGCACAGGAATCGGCGCTGATGCAGCGGGATCTTTGGGCCCAACGTGAGGCTGCAAGCCGCGAAGCGGTCGAAGCGGCGGGCGTTGTGGTCAATGAAGTGGCGGACAAGGCACCATTCCAGGCTGCCATGGGCCCTGTTTACGAGGCGGCCTTTGAATCCAACCCGGACTTGCGCCCCTTGGTCGAGCTGATCCAGGCCACGGACTAAGTCCGGACCTGGCTTAAGAACAAGGCGTCCGGCCCCGCAACTCTTGGGGCCGGGCGCTTTTTTTGACCGGAGAACATCCATGCAAGACGTATCTGATCTGCCCCCCGCCATCCGCCGCATGACCGCAATCCTCGACAGGATCGCATGGGTCTGCCGCCTTCTTACCGGGATCGCGCTTGTGGTGCTGACGGTGATCTTTGGCTGGCTGGTGTTCGGGCGTTACGTTTTGAACGCGACACCCACATGGGTCGAACAGGTGGCCTTGCTGCTGGTGATGTTCATTGCGTTCATCGGGGCGGCGGTGGGTGTTTATGAACATACGCACCTGTCCGTTTCGATCCTGCGCAGTGCTGTGGCGACGCGCGTGCGCACCGTCTTTGTGGTTCTGACGGACCTTATCATGGCCGGGTTCGGGATTTTGATGCTGTGGTATGGCGCCCAACTCACCATCTTCAAATGGGGCTCGATGATCCCCCTGATCCAGTTGCCCGAGGGGTTGCGATCTCTTCCGTTGACCATCAGTGGCGGTTTGATCCTGCTGTTTTCCGTCAGTCACCTCATCCGCCTCTACCTTGGTGTGGACGGGCGGCGCGACAGCATCGAGTAGGGGGCCGATATGGGGCTTATGGTACTGCTTGGGGTGTTTGCCCTGTGTGTTGTGATCGGCACGCCAGTGGCCTTTGCACTTGGCATCTCGGCCATCGCCGCCTTCTGGTTCGAAGGGCTGCCGCTGATGATCGGGTTCCAGCGGATCGTGTCGGGCATCAATGTCTTTGCCCTCATGGCGATCCCGTTCTTCATCTTTGCGGGCGAGTTGATGTTTCACGGCGGCATCGCGATGCGCCTTGTCCGATTTGCCCAAGCGGCCGTTGGCGCGGTGCGTGGCGGTCTGGGGATCGTGAACGTTTTCTCCTCCATGCTTTTTGGCGGCATCTCCGGGTCGGCCATCGCCGATATCTCGGCCCTTGGTTCGATCCTTGTGCCTGTCATGAAGGAAAAGGGGTACGATGCGGATTATGCGGTCAACGTCACTGTCACCTCGTCCATCGCCGGCATCATCATCCCGCCCAGCCACAACATGATCATCTTTGCAATCGCAGCGGGGGGCGGTATTTCGATCTCAAAACTGTTTTTGGCCGGCGTCGTGCCCGGTGTCCTGATGTGCCTGTGTCTGGCGCTGGCAGCCTACCTTGTGGCCGTCAAACGCGGCTATCAGGCCGAGAAGTTCCCCGGCTGGACAGCCCTGACCATGGCATTCTTTGGCGCAATCCCCGGTCTTCTGACAGCCGTGATCATCGTGGGCGGCGTTCTGTCGGGCATCTTTACGGTCACGGAATCCGGGGCGTTCGGCGCGATCTATGCCTTTATCGTCACTCTTGTGGTCTATCGCTCGATCACAGTGGACAAGTTCCGCCTTGCCGTGACGCAGGCGGTGCGCACCACGGCCATGGTGATGATCCTGATCGCTTGTGCAGGAGCCTTTGCCTATATGCTCACCTTTTATAGGGTGCCCAATCTGACAGTGGATTTCCTGACCGGGCTGACCGACAATCCGATCCTGATCCTGTTGATGATCAACGTGGCTCTGCTGATTTTGGGCATGATCATGGACATGGCTGCGCTGATCCTGATCTGCACGCCCATCTTTCTGCCTGTGGCCAACACACTTGGGGTGGACCCTTATCAGTTCGGAATGATCCTGCTGGTCAATCTGGGGCTGGGCCTGTGCACGCCGCCGGTTGGGTCCTGCCTGTTCGTTGGGTGTGCTGTCGGCAAGTTGCCCATGGAAAAGGCCGTGCGCACGATCTGGCCGTTCTACATGGCGATCTTTGCAGCCCTGATGCTGATCACCTTCGTTCCGGCCATTTCACTGACGCTGCCCGCCTTGATCGGCGGGTAGCGCGACGGCCCGTCATGCCCCCGGTGGCGGGGGCGGCAGAATGGTGAAGAGTTGCGCCAATTCGGTCACGTCCTCGGCCTTCATCCAGCCATCCTGCCCTGCGGTCCACACATAGGTCTCGCGCGTCAGTTCGCCTTCGCTGGCCATCCGCGCCATGCGTGCCTTGGAAAACGGACCCTTTGTCTCGCCCCCCTCGGCGGTGTGCCAGACATGTTCGACGGGCGGAGGGGGTGGCGCCACGGCAGCGGCTGGTTGCGGCGCGCTGCGCGCCCCCCATGGACCTTGATGTGCGGCCATATTGCCCATTTGCAGACCCATCGCGGCACCAAGGCCGGCCTGCATCGCATCGCCGGCACCGCCACCTTCGCGCCCCAATGCCTCGGCGGCCTGAAACTGCATGTATTCGTTGAGGTTCCCGATCACCCCCATCGAAGACCGCTTGTCCATCACCGCCTCGACCGCTGGTGGGAGCGAGATGTTCTCGATATAAAGTTCGGGGATCACCAGCCCGTATTCTGCGATCTGGGCCGAGATTTCCTTGGCCACGATCTGTCCCAACTCGCGCGTGTTGGCAGCCATATCCAGAACCGGGAT
>JBCBDZ010000153.1:0-8647 GCA_038529225.1 Pseudomonadota bacterium
TCTTCGAACATCCGCACTGTGGGATTGCCGTAGCGGGCGTTCGAAGAGCGCATCGCGATGCTGGAAGGGGCCGAAGATGGCTTTGCCACTGCCTCCGGGATGGCGGCCGTTTCAGGCGCGCTGACCGCGATGCTCAAGGCCGGCGACCGGGTTGTGTCGGCGCGCGCGCTCTTTGGATCCTGTCTATATGTGCTGGAAGACATCCTGACGCGTTACGGGGTCGAGGTGGTCTTTGTGGACGGCACCGACATAGACCAGTGGCGCGCCGCGATCACACCTGAAACGACGGCTGTGTTCTTTGAATCCATCTCAAACCCCACTCTGGAAGTCGTCAATATCGCCGCTGTCTCTGAACTGGCCCATCGCGTCGGAGCGACGGTGCTCGTGGACAATGTGTTCGCCACGCCGGTCTTTTCAAACGCCATCGCGCAAGGTGCGGATGTGGTGATCTACTCGGCGACCAAGCACATTGACGGTCAGGGGCGTGCGCTTGGCGGGATCATCCTTGGCACGCGCGACTTCATCCGCAAAACAGTTGAGCCCTACATGAAGCACACGGGCGGCTCGATGTCTCCGTTCACGGCCTGGGTGATGCTCAAGGGGTTGGAAACGATGGATCTGCGGGTGCGCGCGCAGACCGGGACCGCTTTGGCGCTGGCGGACGCGCTGCAGGGCCACGACGCGCTGGCGCGCATCCTCTACCCCGGGCACGACAGCCATGCGCAACACCCGCTTGTTCAGGCACAGATGGGCGACAAAGGCGGCACGGTCCTGTCACTCGATCTCAAGGGCGGTCAGGCGGCGGCGTTCAAATTCCTGAATGCGCTGACCATCCCCGTGATCTCGAACAATCTGGGCGACGCAAAATCCATACTGACCCATCCGGCCACGACCACCCACCAGAGATTGCCACAGGACCAGAAAGATATCCTTGGCATCACACCGGGCCTTGTGCGCATGTCGGTGGGGCTGGAAGATGCACAGGATTTGATTGCGGACATCCTGCAAGCCCTTGATCAGGCACAATAGTGCAGCTTGGGCGCCAAATGAGCGCCCACTGCCGGAATCTGTCGGTATGCCGGTCTAATTGTCATCCACGTTGCAACCGCGCACGTAATCGTTAGCACTGTTGGACTTACGAGGTGGGCGGCTTACATGCCTCTCACGAAGACAAGAAAGGGGGGCTACTTCTATGAACATTCATACGCCCGACATCACTGCAATACCCGAACGTGACGAGGCCGAAGCCGCATTGCATCTGCTGCGCCGCTGGGCCAAATCCGCCTCTACCACCGATATACTGGAGCTCGACCCATCCGTCGCCCGCCTTGTGCCCGGTGCAGACGGTGTCGACTATCCATCCTTTGCGCGGGATTACCCGTCTGACTTTGCGGTCAATCAGGGCTACAAGGACACCCTGCCCGACTTGCAAAACGGCCCCTCAAGCCTGATCCGCGGCGCAAAACAGCAGATTCAGCACGTGGGTATTTCAAATTTCCGCCTGCCCTTGCGTGTGCAGACCCGAGACGGCGACGCCCTGACACTTGAAACATCCGTGACCGGCACTGTCAGCCTCGAGGCGGACAAGAAGGGCATCAACATGTCCCGGATCATGCGTTCGTTTTACGAATATGCTGACGAGACCTTCAGCTTTGAGGTGATCGAGGCGGCGCTGGATGATTACAAGTCGGACCTCGAAAGCTTTGATGCGCGCATCCAGATGCGGTTCAGCTTTCCGATGAAGGTCGACTCGTTGCGGTCGGGCCTGTCGGGCTATCAGTACTATGACATCGCGCTGGAACTGGTGGAACAGGCCGGCGTGCGCAAGAAGATCATGCACCTGGACTATGTCTATTCCTCGACCTGCCCCTGTTCGCTGGAATTGTCCGAACATGCGCGCGCCACGCGCGGCCAGTTGGCGACACCCCATTCGCAACGGTCCGTCGCCCGTGTGTCCGTGGTGGTGGACGAAGATGCGACGTGCTTGTGGTTCGAGGACCTGATCGAGGCGTGCCGCCGTGCAGTGCCGACCGAGACGCAAGTGATGGTCAAGCGCGAAGATGAACAGGCCTTTGCCGAACTGAACGCCGCCAACCCGATCTTTGTCGAAGACGCAGCACGGCTGTTCTGCGAGCAATTGCTGGCAGACGTGCGTATTGGCGATTTCCGCGTTGTGGCAAGCCATCAGGAAAGCCTGCACAGCCATGATGCGGTGTCCGTTCTGAGCGAAGGGGACACCTTTGCGTCAGACAGCATTGATCCGCGGATGTTCTCGACCCTGTTCCACGTGGGCTGAGACAAAGGCGGAGGACACCTCCGCCTTACCTGACCGCTGGCCCGTAAGGCGCAGCTATTGCTGCGCCTCCGGCGGATCACCTTCTTCGATCAGGTAGGATTGCAGCGCTGTGATCTGCCAGAACAGGAACGCCACGAGCGCAATCGGAAACCCGAATGTTTCGATCTTGACCCAGGCATCCGTCGACATGGTGCGCCAGATCACTTCGTTGGCAATCGCAAGTCCGGCAAACATCGCACACAGGCGGCGAGTCAGGATCATCCAACCTTCATGGCGCATTGGCATGGCGTCATTCAGCACGTAGGCCAGCCAGCTTTGCCCCCGCAAAAGGCCAATGCCCAAAAGCAATGCAAACACCCCGTAGACAATCGATGTCTTCATCTTGAAGAACCGCTCATCATTGAACCACGCCGTCAGCCCGCCAAAGAAGATCACCATGAACGCCGTGAAAATCTGCATCCGGCTGAGCTTGCCCGTGAGCGCCCACAGCACGGCAATCGCCACCAGCAGGATGGGCACAAAGATCAGCGTGGCGACGATAAATCCGGAATACTCGGTGCCCGCATAGGTGTAGGTTTCATCCCGAATGCGCAGGTAGATCAGGAAAAAGACCACCGGCGGGCCCAGTTCCAGCACTTGCTTCAGGATCGGGTTTATGTCGCGTGCCTCAGCCATGTGTCGCCCTTTGTCATCCGCCCATTTCCACGATCACCGCACCAAGCGCAATCAGGGTCATCAGCGCAATTCTGCGTGGTCCTACCGTTTCTTTCAGCACCAGCCAACCGATAATGGCGGCAAAGACTGTCGATGTCTCGCGCAGCACAGCCGCCTCGCCCACTTTATCAAGCCGTGTTGCCAACATGATCGCACCAAAGCTGAAGAACGCCACGAAACCGCCGATGATCCCCCGCAACGCCAGGGGTGGCAGCGCGGGCGGGTTGTCCATACGCCGCCACCGCATGTACGCGATGGGTGGCATGAAGATCCCATCGATCATGAAAAACCACGCAAGAAAGGTAAACGGGTTCTGCGTGGCGCGGATACCGTAGGCGTCGTAGGTCGTGTAAAGGGCCACAAAAAGACCGGTCAGCACCGCAAGCCCAAGGGCCGCGTTCAAGGTGTCTCTCTCTGATGTCAGGAAGATCAGGTTATAGACTGCCAGTCCAAAAATACCTGACAAAAGCACGACGACGCCAAGCCACTGGGTCAGCGTAAACACCTCTCCGAACAGAAAGTAGGCTCCGATCACCGCAAAAAGCGGTCCCGTCCCCCGCACCACAGGGTAGACCACCGTGTAAGCCCCCTTGGTGTAGGCCCAGGCTTGCAGCAGTTTGTAGATCACGTGGATGATGAAAACGACGGCAAAGATCGGCCACATATGCGGTTCCGGCCATGGCACGACAAACAGTGCAAAGGGCGCGGCCATCAGCCCGTAAGAGGCATCAATCGCCCCCCGCGTCAGCCACGGATCATGTCGCCCCTTCTGCAAGGCGCCGAAAACCGCATGCAAGAAAGCCGCAAGGATCGCGAGGAACAGGGCCACCTGATGCCCGGTCTCGGTGCCCTCGATACTGATCAGCCAGTCTGTCACGACCTTGCGGTCTGCGCCTGCGGCGGGCGTCGCAGGGGGGCCAGCCCCCCGGCCTGCGGCCTCCCCCCGTGGTATTTCCAGTCAGAAGAAACTTGGATCATTCCGGCTCCAGGCCGGTGAGGGCGGCGGCGAAGTCTTCGGGGTCAAAAGCTTGCAGATCGTCGATCTGTTCGCCGACACCGATGGCGTGGATCGGCAGCCCGAACTTGTCGGCCAACGCCACCAGCACACCGCCCTTGGCGGTGCCATCCAGTTTGGTCATCACAAGGCCCGAGACGTCCGAGACCTCCTGGAACACCTTGACCTGATTGAGCGCGTTTTGCCCCGTGGTCGCGTCCAGCACCAGAAGGGTGTTGTGCGGCGCGCTGGGGTCTTTTTTGCGGATCACCCGCACGATCTTGGCCAGTTCCTCCATCAGATCGTCGCGGTTTTGCAGCCGCCCCGCTGTGTCGATCATCAAAAGGTCGGCGCCATCGGCCTGTGCCTTCGTCATTGCCTCAAAGGCGAGGCTGGCCGGGTCAGACCCTTCGGGCGCGGTGAGCACCGGGACCCCGGCCCGCGTGCCCCAGACCTGCAACTGTTCCACGGCGGCAGCGCGGAATGTGTCACCGGCCGCAATGACCACCGCCTTGCCCGCAGCGCGGAACTGGCTGGCCAGTTTGCCGATCGTCGTGGTTTTGCCCGACCCGTTCACGCCCACCACCAGAACCACCTGCGGGGTTTGAGGGTAAAGCGGCAGGGGCTGGGCCACAGGCTCCATGATCCGCGCGATTTCGCTGGCCATCAGTTCCTTGATTTCCTGAACGGACAGTTTGCTGCCCATCCGCCCCTCGGCCATATTGGCCGCCACGCGCAAGGCCGTGTCCACGCCCATATCGGCCGCAATCAACAACTCTTCGAGCTGTTCGAGCATGTCGTCATCCAGCGTGCGCCGCAATACGGGGGCCGAATCCTTGCGACCCAGCAAGCGCCCCAGAATGCCCCGCGACTGGGTGGGTGCAGTATATGCCGGTTCGCGATCCTCCAGGGCAGAGGCGTCAAGGCCGACCTGTAACGGCGCAGGCTGTGCTGCCGGGGGAACCTGCGTTGTGTCCACAGGCGCAGGCTGCGGCTCGGGTGCAGGTGTCTCAACCGCCTGCGCATCGGACACAGGCGCCGGATGCAATGCCGTGTCGGGGTCTGGAACGGGTGGCGGCAACCGTTCGGGCGCCTCAGTCGCAGAAGGTGCGGGCGCGTTCACCGGGGCGGGTTCCTCTGCGGGCTCCGGAGCAACGACTGGCTCTGGCTCCGGTTCCGGGTCAGGCACAGGGTCGAAGGCCTGTTGCGGTCCTGGTGCGGCGATTGGGTCGGGCGCAGGCGTCTCGCGGGGCTCAGGCGTGGCCGCAACTTGCGGCGCGGGTGCATCCTTGACCGGTTCAGCCGCGTCAGCGACCGCCGGCGCCTCTGTCACACCGCCATCTTCGACAATCGCCTCAAGCCCTTCATCCAGTTTGGATGAGGATTTGAACAAACGGTCCTTGAGTTTCTTGAAAAATGCCATGGTGCCTCCGCTTACGCTGTCACCTAATGCGCTTTGGCGCGCTGGAAAAGGCTGTATCTGCGGCCGAACACAGACAGACCACCTTTGTGCGCAGCCAAAAGCGGAAAAGTCACAGAACACATCGCCTGCCCGGACGGATCATTTCACGGGTACATCAAGCAAAAAACGCGCAGGGGCTTGGGGGCCCTTGCGCGCTGTCAAACTGGTTACTGCCGGACCATTGGCCCAAAATCTTGTTTCACCCTGACATGTGCCGCCGTTCGTTCTCGACGCTGTGGGTTCGTGGAAACCCATCCCTGTCGCGCGTTCCGGCTGCAGTGGGCAGCAAACCCACGACGCAAGTCGCATCCGCCTCTTACACACCTGTCTTCCACTCGGTACGATGCAGCGCGATTGTGCTGAATGCACAATAGGCGAAAAGTCGCCCATCAGCAATCAAAACTCGGTTGACCTTGCGTTAGCTCGAAAAAAGCCAAACATTCCAGCGCCGATTCTCCCGCAGGTTGCACCTGACCCGGGGTTTACGTTCAGATTTCGTCCTCGAAATGCTGCATCACCAGCTTGATGGGATTCGGTGCAGCCTGTCCCAATCCGCAGATCGACGCATCCGTCATGGCTGTACACAACTCGCCCAGCAGTCCCTGATCCCACGTGTCCGCCTGCATCAGCTTGACAGCCTTTTCACAGCCCACACGGCAAGGCGTGCATTGCCCGCAGCTTTCGTCCTCGAAAAACCGCAACATGTTCAGCGCTGCATCCCGCGCGCGATCCTGATCCGACAAGACCACAACCGCGGCTGAGCCGATGAAGGTACCATGCGGTTGAAGGGTGTCAAAATCCAAGGGAACGTCGTGCAGTGTGGCCGGCAAAAGCCCCGAGGACGGCCCGCCGGGCTGGTATGCTTTGAACACGTGGCCGTCGGCCATGCCCCCGGCGGCGGTGATGATGTCGGTGATGGTCGAGCCTGCGGGCAGCAAATACACCCCCGGTGACGCCACCCGGCCAGAGACGGAATAGCTGCGCAGCCCGGTGCGTCCGTTCTTTTCGGTGCTGTTGAGCACTTCGGGCCCTTCGCGGCAAATGCGCGCGATCCAGTGCAGGGTCTCGACGTTGTGCACCAGCGTGGGTCGACCAAAGATGCCGACGGCTGCAACGTATGGCGGGCGATGGCGGGGCATGCCCCGTTTGCCTTCGATACTTTCGATCATCGCAGATTCTTCACCGCAGATGTAGGCGCCCGCGCCCCGGCGCAGGTCGATGTAACCTTCAGCAACGATGCCTGCGGCTTCCAATGCCTTGATTTCGCGCGCGAGGATCTCCAGCACGGCCGGGTATTCGTCCCGCATGTAGATGTAACAGGTGTCGGCCTCGACCGCCCATGCGGCGATCAGCATGCCTTCCAGAAACAGATGAGGATCACGCTCCAAGTAGTAGCGATCCTTGAAGGTTCCGGGCTCGCCCTCGTCCCCGTTCACGGCCAGATAGCGGGGACCGGCATTGCCGCGTACAAAACCCCATTTGGTACCCGACGGGAATCCGGCGCCCCCAAGGCCGCGCAAACCGCTCTCTTTGATCCTGGCTTGTACCTCTTCCCAGTCGCCACTGGCGCGCAGGTTCACGAGTGCCCCATAGCCGCCTGTCGCGCGGTAGGCATCCAGCGTTTCATAGTCCGGCACATGCGCATGCGTATCGCCCGCGGCAATGGCGGCCTCGACCTTTTCGACTGTGGCGTGGTCAATATGATTGTGGCCCAGTTCCAGCGTCGGCGCTGTATCGCACCGGCCCATGCAGGGCGCGCGCAGCACGCGCACTTCGCTTGCATCCAGCCCCTTCTCAAGAGCGGCCTTGAGCGCCTGTGCTCCCGCCAACTCGCAAGACAGGGAATCGCAGACCCGGATGGTCAGCGCAGGTGGCGGCACCTCACCCTCTTTCACAACATCGAAATGGGCATAGAATGTGGCGACCTCGTAGACTTCGGCCATGCTCATCCGCATCTCTTCGGCGAGCGCGCGCAAGTGGGCTGCACTCAGGTGGCCATAGGCGTCCTGGATCAAGTGGAGAAACTCGATCAGCAGATCAGCACGGCGTTCCTGGTCCCCCAACAGGGCGCGGACCTCGTCCCAGGCCTGGTCTTCGAGCGCGCGGCCCTTTGGGCGCACCCGGCCCTTGCCCTTGCCGGATTTCCAGACACCCTTGCCCTTTTCCACGCGATCCAGCGCCATGCCACACTCCCTTGGCCCGATTTCCTTGCGACCATATCAGCGGCCGCCCTGCCCCTTGAGCCCAAAAGCGACGCCAAAACGCACAAACCACGCGCCTATGTGCGCCACTGTGGCGCGCATGGGACACGCGGTAACCTTGCGTCACTGTGATCAGCGCGCGCACACGCCTGCCGTGATAGGGTGCGCAAACCGAAAAAGGAGCGATTCTGCCCGATGTTAAGCCTGTTGCCCTTTGTGGTCGCGACCCTGACACCCGCCGGTCTGTTGCTGGCGGCGTGCGTCTTTGGGGGTCCGTGGGCGGGCAGTGCGATCCTGGCAATCACGGTTGTGGTCTTCGGGCTCGACAAGATCGGGCGGGCCGCGCCGCTGTCAAAGGCGAACGGCCATCGCCTGTCCGCCACGCTGGGCGTGCTGCACTTTTTTCTGCTGGGCGCTGCGGCATGGGCCATGAACGGACCACAACCCTTGCTCGACAAGGTGCTACTGGTCATTGGATGTGGGCTCTATTTTGGTCAGATCTCGAACTCCAACGCGCATGAGCTGATCCACCGGTCGAACCGCTGGGCGTTTCGGCTGGGGGCGGCGAACTACGCCAGCCTGCTGTTCGGCCATCACACCAGCGCACACCGTCTGGTGCATCATGTGCACGCCGCCACACCCAACGACCCAGCGACAGCGCGGCGCGGTGAAGGGTTCTGGGCCTATCTGCCGCGCACATGGGCGGGCAGTTTTTTCGCAGGGCTGAGGGCAGAGCGTCAGCGGAGCGCAGGTACACGCTGGCCTGCGCCGTATGTTGGGTATGTCGGTGGCGCGTTCATCTCGCTTGGCATTGCCTATACGCTCGGGGACGTCGCAGGCATGGCGGGCGTCATCGCCATCGCGCTTTATGCCCAGACCCAGCTGATGCTGTCGGATTACGTCCAGCACTATGGGCTGGAACGGCGCGTGCAAGCAGACGGGCGCCGCGAACAGATGGGCCCCCAGCACTCATGGAATGC
>JBCBDZ010000154.1:0-8591 GCA_038529225.1 Pseudomonadota bacterium
GCTGACAGCATGCCATCGCCATGATCAGAAACCTGTTTTCCAACCAACTGGCCAATCGAATGGTCGTCTATTCGCTGCTGATTGGCTCGGTCCTGTCGGTGTTTTCCACAGGCGTGCAGTTGTTGCTGAGCTACCAGCACCAGAAGGACGACGCTTTGGAGATCGTCGATCAGGTGGACGCCGCCTTGACCCAGTCCCTTGAATTTGCGCTGTGGCGGTTGGATTTCAATCAGGTGGAAATCATCCTCGACGGATTGGCCACGAACGAGTGGGTGAGCCACATTGACCTGTCCAGCGACACCGGGGAGACATGGGAACGCGGAGAACCCACCGGTTCGGATGTGTCCGGCGTATATGATCTGGTGCACAGGTCAGCCGGCAAACCGGATCTGATGCTGGGCACCCTCGTTGTCGAAGTGTCGCTGGACAGCGTCGAGGCCCGCGTGTGGGATCAGTTCTGGGTTACGTTTCAGACCAATCTGGCCAAGGCCTATCTTGCCGCCATCGCCCTTTTGTTCCTGGCTCACAAGCTGATCACGCGACACCTAAGCGCGATTGCGGCCCATGTGGCCACAACCCGGGTCGACGACACCCCGTTGGACCTGACCCTGGAGCGCACTCCGCGACGCGCCCCGGATGATCTGGACGAAATCGTCAACGCAATCAAAGGATATGATCGCAACGCCCGCGATGCCGTCACCCGCCTCAGGGGCGAGGTACAAGAGCGCATCAAAAGCGAACAGGATGCCCATGAGGCACTGTCTGTCCGCTCGACCTTTATCGGCACGATGAGCCACGAGGTCCGCACCCCCCTGAATTCGATCATGGGGTTCCTGCATCTGATCGAGAACAGCGACGAGGTGCCAGAAAAGCAGCGTCATTACGCCCATGTGGCCACCAAGGCCTCGCAGCAGTTGCACAACCAGTTGACCAACGTGCTTGAAGTGTCCCGGCTGGATTCCAATGCGGTGTCGATCGTGACCCGCCCGACGGATCTGCGCGCATTGGGCAAACAGTGGCGCGACACCACCGAAGCATCAGTGCATTTCCACGGCAAGTCCATCATCGTGCGCCTGGATGTCGATGCGGACCTTGATGACCGCTATGATCTGGACGGAGCACGGTTGACGCAGGTCGTGACCAACCTGACCGACAACGCGGCCAAATTCACGCCATCCGGTGAAATCCGGATTTCGATCCGGTGTGTGCCGATGACCCGGGATGGGCAGGACACCCACGGGATCGAAATTGGCGTCGCTGACACCGGTGAGGGCATTGACGATGCGCAACGTGATATGGTGTTTGAACGCTTTGCCCAAAGCGAGTCCGGCCTGAACCGCGCCCATAGCGGCAGCGGCCTTGGCCTGACCATCAGTCGGGAGATGTGCGCGTTGATGGGTGCGCAGCTCACGCTTGATCCGATCAAAGGGGATGGCTTCTCCACCCGCTTTTTGATAACCCTTGGTTGTAATGTGAGGTTGGAGCGCCATGACGGCTGAACGCAAAAAAGTTCTTCTTGTGGAAGACGATGAATTTACACGCTTTATGATGCGCGAGATCATTGGCACGTTGGGCGTCGACGTGACCCTTGCAAAAGACGGCACCGAAGGGTGCGAAACACTGTGCGAAGACCCTGAAGGCTACGGCCTTGTTCTGATGGATCTGCACATGCCCGGCATGTCGGGCATTGACGCGACTGATCGCATTCGCTGCCTCGACACGGACCCGCCAAGCAACGTGCCCATCATCGCTGTAACCGCCGATGTCAGCTATCATGATGATGCACGTGTGGCGCAGTTGGGCATGGATGGTTTTGCCACCAAACCTGTGTCGCCGGGCCACTTGCTTCAGCTGATTGATCGCTATTGCACCGCCGCATGAGGCCTACTTTGTCGATGGCAACGCTGCGGGCGCCGTCAACTCCGCTCAAGATAGGATGCAAAACGTGAACGACACGCCGCCCCCCGATGCGCCTGATCTTCAGAACGACGCGGACGCGGATCACCAATTGCCCCGTTTCATCGGCATTGCGGCATCGGCAGGGGGTCTTGAGGCGTTGTCCCAACTGGCCCAGAACCTGCCCAAGTTCGCCAATGCGATTTATGTGGTCGCCCAGCACATGTCGCCCACGCACAAAAGCGTTCTGTCCACTCTGATCGCCCGCGAGACCGAATTGCAGGTGCGTGAACTTGAACACGAGACGACGCCCGAAGTGGACACGATCTACATCACCCCGCCGAACACGGACGTGACCCTTGAAAACGGCGTTCTGCGACTGCGCAAACCGGCCGGGCACGCAGCCGCGCCCAAACCATCGGCGGATCGGTTGTTCAAAAGCATTGCAGCCGAATGTGGCGAGCGATGTGTCGGCATCGTCCTGTCCGGCACAGGATCGGACGGCAGCTACGGGGTTCAGGCCATCCGCGAAAGCGGTGGCATCACCATCGCCCAGGACCCGACAACCGCCAAATACGACGGCATGCCCACGTCGGCGACGGAAACGGGCTGTATTGATCTGACCATGTCGCCTGAACAGATGGGCACGCATCTGGAAAAAATTCTGGCCCGCCCGCGCGACTTTGACGGTCTGCGCGCCCTCGAAGACAACCCCAACCCACTCAACGAACTGTTCGGCATTCTGCTGGCGCGCACGCAGGTCGATTTCGCCGATTACAAGGAAAACACCGTCAACAGGCGCATTGCGCGGCGTATGACCGCGCTCGATATCGACGACTATGACGGCTACGTGGATTACTGCCGCACAAATGTCAGTGAAGTCGATGCGCTGCACCGCTACCTGCTGATTTCGGTCACCCGCTTTTTTCGTGACCCCGAACAATTTGAGTCGCTTGAAGCGGAGTTGCGCACCAGCCTGAAAAACCGCGGCGACGGGCCCATTCGGGTGTGGGTCGTTGGCTGCGCCACCGGCGAAGAGGCGTATTCCATTGCCATAACACTGGCGGAAATTCTTGGTGGCATCCACGAGTTGGCCAAACAGAACGTGCAGGTCTTTGCCACCGACATTGACCAGAATGCCGTCGAAATCGCGCGCCGGGGCATTTACCCGATTGCTGCCGCGCAGGACATACCCCCCGATCTGCTCGAGGGCTACTTTTCAGTGGGCGAAACCGAGTTGAAGGTGCGCCCGGAATTGCGCGCTGTCACCCTGTTTTCGCACCACAACGTCTTTCAGGATCCGCCCTTTATCAACGTCGACCTTGTCAGCATCCGCAACCTGCTGATCTACTTCAATCTTGCGCTGCAGGAACGGGTGCTCAGCCGTCTGCACTATGCCATGGGCAAGGGCGCGCTGCTGTTTCTTGGCACCTCCGAAACCGTCGGCGAGATGGGCGTGTTCTTTGAAGGGCGGCAGGGTGCGGACAAGGTTTTTGCCAAACGCCGGGGCATGTCGGGCGAGTTGTCGGTGGACCCGACCAACCGCATCTATCAGCGCAAACTGCAAGGTCCGGGCCGCGCCAGCAGCAAGGCGATGGGCCAGGATACCGAAGAACCATCCGAAAAGTCGCTGGCCCGCATCGTTGCCCCAAACGGCATGATTTGCACCCGCAACGGAAACATCATCGAAGTCCTTGGTGATCTCAGCCCGTTCATGGAAATCCGCGCCGGAGCGTCCACCGCGTTGAATCTGAACATGCTGATCGACCCGTTGCGGGCCGAAGCAGGCAGCCTGATTGCGGTGGCCTTGCGCAATGACAGCCGTCGGTCCGGGCGCTGGCACCGGGTGGCCCTGCCCGTGGGCAACAGGGTCCAGTTGCAGGTCTTTCCCTATACCGGGTCGAAAGGCGGCGAAGTGCATTGCCTCGTCGCGATCGAGGCCAAGTTCGAGGATGAGACCGAGGTGAACTCGGACGAGATCAGCGACGCAGATCACCGCGCCTACATCAAGCGCATGGAACATGAGATCAGCGCCACGCAAGAGGCTTTGCAACAAACCGTCGAAGAATTGCAGACCGCCAACGAAGAGTTGCAATCCGCCAACGAAGAGCTGCAATCCACGAACGAGGAATTCCAGGCCACCAATGAAGAACTGGAAACCTCCAACGAGGAACTGCAGTCCAGCAACGAAGAGTTGATGACCGTCAACGAGGAATTGCAGATCAGTTCTGCGGAACGACAGGCGCTGGCCTCCGAACTTGAAGCCACAATGACCTCGGCCCCCTATGCGGTTGCGTTGGCGGATCAGGCCCTGATGGTGCGCCGCCTGTCGCGTGCGGCCATGGACCTGTTCGGGCTCAACAACGTCCCGCCTACAGGCATTCACCTCAGCCAGTGCCATTTACCGATCGGGTTTCCCGCCCTCGCTCCCCTTGCCAACACCGTGTTGCGCCTGCAGGAGGTGCGGCGCATCCCCATCCTGTCGCGCGGCAACTACTATTCCATGGTCATGTCCCCCGTCCATGACCAGCATAACAAGATGATCGGTCTATCCGTCACCGTCACCCAGCATGACAGCGAACCCCTGTCGCGGGTCGTAGAGATGATGAGCGATGTCAGCCATGTGGCGCATTGGTCCTTCAACCTTGATACCAATGAGCTTTTCTGGTCGCCCGAGATGTTCAGCATCTACGGACGCCGCGCCACGGACACCATGCCGACATGGCAGGAAACCATTGACATGATCCACCCCGAGGACCGCGAAAAGGCCGCCGCGGCCATCGAGAGCCTGATCGAGGATGGAGGCAGCATCCATCAGGAACACAGGGTGTTTGACAGCGATGGTCACATCATCTCCATAAGTGGCAAGACCACCATGATCCGCAATTCCGAAAGCGATCCGGTGCAGTTGATCGGGGTCATCTGGGACACCGCCAGCGAGAAAGAGAATGATGTCCGCCTGACCAGCCTGCAAGCGGTTCAGGAAGACCTTGGGGTCGGCTTTTTTTCCTTTGATGTCGAAAACAACGCGCCCTACTGGAACCGCCCGATGTTCACCCTTTTGGGATATGATGGCCGGACCCACACGCCATCCGTCGAGAGCCTGCTGCAAAAGGTCGACGCCAGCATCCGGCACGACGTGAGCGCCCGTTTTCGGACCGCTCTGGAACATGGGCACGAATTCGAGGTCGTTCTGACCCTGCACCAAGGTGACGGTGCGCCGTTCGAATGCGCCTGCAAGGCCCGCGTCCGTCGCAGAGCGGACGGCAAAGTGTCTCACATTTTCGGAAGCCTCGTGAAACTGAACGAAACGCGTCACGCTCTGGCGACAGGCTGACGTCAAGGCTGCGTTAAGGCCTCGTTTACTCACGTGCGCCACACTCCGCGGCGCGGCGCGGTGTTTCGAAACGGGCCTTTTGGGGATGCTGGAAAAACACCCGTGTTACAGATGGATACAGAAAGACATGCACATGACCTCGGGCCTGTTCACGGCAATCAGGTCAGGCTGACCCACGCCCTGATTGCGCGCGATGTCATGGCACATGTCACGGCGCATGACATGCGCACCCCGTTGAACACGCTGAGCGGACTTGTACAGCTCCTGCATCTGAACATTGCGTCAGGCAATCCGCAGAAGCCTTTGGAATACCTGGAATACATGCAACGCGCCCTGCATCAGATGGAGCGTATCATTGCCCGGTTTCCAGACCATGCAGACGAGACATCCGTTATGTTGCGCAACGTCCCGTTGGACGTACGCACCCATGTCGAGCAGGCCCTGAGCACGGTGCGTACGCCGGACTGCGCGGCGTTGATCGATGTCTTGCCAACCACTTGCACCGTACGGGGTGATCCGGATCTGTTGCACCTGCTCTTGCTGCACCTGTTGCGCAACGCCCTGCAACACCCCCACCCCGACCGCCCGCTGGAAATCAGCGTCGCGGTACATGCGCAGGGTCGGTTGCGGATCACCGATACAGGTACCGGATTTGATCCGTCGGCCCGCCACGCGATCTTTCTGCCGCGCGCTGCAGACCCGGACACAGGTCGCCCCGCACAGCTTGGCCTTGCCGTTTGCAAAGAGGTGTGCCGCCGACACGGCTGGCACCTCAGCGCGACATCAGACGGGCAATCCGGGGCAGTCGTTAACATCACGTTTGCATCGACGCCTGTGCCTTAAGGGCTTGTTCAGCCCAATGATGTAGAGACACTTCTGTCACAGGACGGAGGGTTTGATGGCGGTTATTCTGGTGCTTGAAGATGACCTCGGCCTGCAGTTCGTTCTGCGCGAGGCGCTTGGCACCGCCGGGCATACAGTCCATGTGGCCTCTGACAACGAAGGCGCGATGCGTCATTTGCGTCGCCACACCCCCGATGTGTTGTTGCTGGATTTGATGATTGACGGCGGTTTGTCGACGGACGTGGCGAACTACGCCATTTATTCCGCCCCCGACGCCGCCGTGATTTTCATGACCGGCAGCGGGCTGTTTCCGAAGGGAGAGCTTTTTGGCATGGCGCGAAACGCCCGCTGGGTGCTGCGCAAACCCATCGACATTGATGAACTCAAAACGATGATCACACATGCATCGGACAGCACGGTCGGCATGCCGGCGCATGTCTAGCGCCAAGTTCTTTTAATCAAAATTAATAACTATATTTCAGTATATTGCGGGAACTTCTTAACCCAAGTACCCCATCGCCTCCTGCACGCCACCGGTTTCATGCGGCACCTGCGCGCGGTTCAGCCCCATTTCGACCCCTGCAAGCGTGCCGATCAGCATCAGATCATTGAAATCCCCCAGATGGCCGATGCGGAACACCTTGTCCGCCACCTTCGACAACCCGTTGCCCAGAGATATGTCGTAATGCTCCAGTGTTGTTGCGCGAAAGGCATCCGCGCTGTGGCCTTCGGGCAGCTTTACGGCCGTCAGCACCCCGCTTTCCTGACCTTGGGTGGCGCACAGCACTTCAAGCCCCCATTTTCGCACCGCGGCCCGCGCGGCAACACCATGACGGGCATGGCGGGCAAAGACGTTGTCCAGCCCTTCCTCATGCAACATGTCGATGGCTTCGTTCAGCCCGTAAAGCAGGTTGGTGCCCGGCGTGTACGGAAAGTACCCGGTCTTGTTGGGGCCAACCATATCCGCCCAGTCCCAGTAGGAGCGTTGCAGCCCGGCGGTCTTGTTTGCCGCCATCGCCTTGGCACTTGCCGCGTTGAACGACAGACCCGGCGGCAGCATCAGCCCCTTTTGCGAGCCGGACACCGTGACATCCACCCCCCACTCGTCATGGCGGTAGTCAAGCGATCCGAGCCCCGAAATCGTATCAACCATCAACAACGCGGGATGCTGCGCCTTGTCGAGTGCCTTGCGCACCCCGGCAATCGGCGACACGGACCCGGTAGAGGTTTCATTGTGCACGACGCAAACGGCCTTGATCTGATGTTCCTTGTCCTCGGCAAGGCGCGCCTCGATCCGGTCGGGATCAGCGCCACCGCGCCAATCGCCGGCCATCAATTCGGCGTTCAGGCCCAGCTTCGCGGCCAATTTGCACCAGAGGGTCGAGAAATGGCCCGTTTCATACATCAACACGTGATCACCGGGCGACAGGGTGTTGACCAGTGCTGCCTCCCACGCGCCGGTGCCCGAGGCCGGGTAGATGAACACATGGCTTTCGGTCTTGAAGATCGACTTCAGCCCCTCAAGCGCGCGCAGGCCGACCTTGGCGAAATCCGGCCCCCTGTGATCAATGGTTTGCTGTCCGATCGCACTGAGAATACGGTCCGGCACGGCGCTGGGTCCGGGGATCTGAAGGAAGTGGCGGCCAGCTTTTCTCATGGTTTGGGGTCTCGCGATCAGGTGTTTCGGGTGCAGGCAGGGCGGTTTTGTGCCCTGCTGGCGTGTTTTTGATTGTGGCAACGTAATTTTGAATTCATAATTAAGTCAAACGAAAAGACATGCGCACCACGCCGGGACACATCATGCAAAATCTCTTTGATGCACTGCAAAATCGCGTTGAAGGCGACGTCATGTTCGACAGCTTTTCGCGCGGGCGCTATGCGACGGATGCGTCCCTGTACCAGATGATGCCCATCGGGGTGATGTCCCCAAAGTCCGAAGACGACATCGCCGCCGCCCTCGACATCGCCGCCGAACAGGGCGTGCCCGTTCTGGCCCGTGGCGGCGGGACATCGCAGTGCGGCCAGACCGTCAACACCGCACTGGTTGTGGATAACACCCAGCATTTCAACGGCATTCTTGAACTGGACGTCGAAGGCATGCGCTGTGTGGTGCGTCCCGGAATTGTGCTGGACGATCTCAATCGCGCGCTCAAACCGCATGGGCTGTGGTTTCCCGTGGATGTCTCGACCGCGTCGCGCGCCACGATCGGCGGCATGACGGCGAACAATTCCTGCGGTGGCAAATCGCTGCGCTATGGCATGATGCGCGACAATGTTCTGTCGGTTAAGGCGTTTATGGCGGACGGCAGCCAGCACCGGTTTGGCCCTGTCGATGCCGTCCCTCCGGCTGATTTCAAGGCGCTGCAGGACGACCTGCTCGCGCTTGGCACCCGTGAAGCCGCCGAAATCGGTGCCCGGTTCCCCAACGTCATGCGCCGCGTGGGCGGATACAATATCGATGCCCTCGTCCCAAAGGACACGCCCAACAACCTCGCCCATCTTCTGGTCGGCTCCG
>JBCBDZ010000155.1:0-8580 GCA_038529225.1 Pseudomonadota bacterium
GCATTCCCAATCAAGCGTTGTAGAAAGTGTGGTATGATTGAAAATCGATATAAATATAAATTCTGTTTTCAATAATTTATAGTTTCTACATGTAAGACTTCGTCTCCGCCACCCAAACCTACGGGAAAATATAAGATCGCCCAATTTGGGTCGTTTTTCAGTTCTGTATCCGCATTGAAATCAAACTGTCCTGCGTTTGGGCTCTCGCTCATCCGGCGCCGTTGGGGTCCTGTTTGGTGGGTATGCGGGCAGGCGGGCCCTATGTCTTGCGGGACCGCGTCTGACCCTGTCCAGACATCGCGCCAGTGCCATGCACATGGCACGGCGTCACAAATGACAACGGCAGACAGGCATCTGTCAGCGCATCCCCCTCAGGACAGGCACCAGCAGACAGGCTGCAGCAGTTTACGTGTTGAAAAGAAAGTGGAGCACGTCTCCGTCTTTTACGACATACCCCTTGCCTTCGGCGCGCATTTTGCCCGCGTCCTTGGCTGATTGCTCGCCTCCAAGCGTGACAAAGTCGTCATAGGAGATCGTCTCGGCTCGGATGAACCCTTTTTCAAAGTCGCCGTGGATTACGCCTGCCGCCTTAGGTGCTGATGTGCCTGTCTTGATGGTCCACGCGCGGGCCTCTTTGGGACCGACAGTGAAATAGGTCTCCAGATGCAGCAGCGCATATCCCGCACGGATGAGCCGGTCCAGCCCGGCCTCGCCCAGCCCCATCTCTTCGAGGAACATCTGGGCCTCGTCCGGTTCTAGCTGGCTGATCTCTTCTTCGATCTGGGCCGAAATCACCACATGCGCATTGCCCTGGGCTTCGGCCATTTCGGCCACGGCTGCCGAGTGCGCATTGCCTTCGGCGGCTTCGGATTCGCCCACATTGCACACGTAAAGAACAGGCTTGGTGGTCAGCAGCTGCAACATCGTCCATGCCTTGCGGTCTTCGTCGTCGACCTCAACCAATCGGGCCGGCCTGCCCTCTTCGAGGGCTTCCAATGCGGCGCGCATCAGCCGTTCCTGCTGAATCGCCTCCTTGTCGCCGCCACGCACCTTGCGCACGATGTTTTGCAGCCGTTTTTCGATGCTTTCGATATCGGCCAGCATCAATTCCGTCTCGATGGTCTCGGCATCTGCCACGGGGTCGACGCGGCCCTCCACGTGGGTCACATCGCCGTCCTCAAAACAGCGCAGCACATGGGCGATGGCATCGACCTCGCGGATATTGGCCAGAAACTGGTTGCCCAGACCCTCGCCTTTGGAGGCCCCTTTGACGAGGCCCGCGATGTCGACAAAGGTCATGCGGGTCGGAATGATGGATTTGGACGCTGCGATTGCGGCCAGCTTGTCCAGACGATCATCCGGTACGGCGACCTCACCCACGTTGGGTTCGATCGTGCAAAACGGAAAGTTCGCGGCCTGCGCCGCTGCCGTCTTGGTCAGTGCATTGAAAAGCGTAGATTTTCCCACGTTGGGAAGACCCACGATGCCCATCTTGAAACCCATGTCAGCGCCTCTTGTCCATTTCGCGCTGTCCTAGGGGGTCTGGTGGGTCAAGACAAGTCCCTGCGCTCCCGCCGATCCTCGCGCGCATGAAAGATCAGGAACCAGGCCAGAAGGATGAACATCGGATGGGTGAGTCCACCGGAAAAGATCAGCGCAGGCATCCAGATCAGGAACACGATGATGGCCAGAAAGGGTCTGCCCGTCAGCAGGATCGATACGGGCGGTAGGAGGATCGAAAAAATGTAGTTCATGAAACCGATATAGGAGCGCGCGCGTTCCCATGGGAGAGGGCAGATGATTTTTGACAGTGCCACGTGATTTGTTTTTGCTGCATTGATTTCCCCGCACCTTTTGGGCATTGCCTGCACCAACACCACCAAAGGGAGCCGGGTGATGAGCCGCATCGATGCCAAATTTGCCGAGTTGAACGCGGCTGGGAAAAAAGCCTTCGTATCTTATGTAATGGCGGGTGACCCGGACTATGATCGGTCCCTCGAGATCGTCAAAGGGCTGCCGGCAGCAGGTGTTGACGTCATCGAACTGGGGTTGCCGTTTACGGACCCGATGGCGGACGGACCCACAATCCAGCTTGCAGGACAACGCGCGCTCGAAGCGGGCATGACACTGGAACGCACGCTTGAACTGGCCCGCGCGTTCCGGGCCGAAGACGACACAACACCGATCGTGTTGATGGGCTATTACAACCCCATCTATTCGCGTGGCGTCGAGCGGTTCCTGACAGACGCCAAGGCCGCCGGGATCGACGGTTTGATCGTGGTCGACCTTCCCCCCGAAGAAGACAGCGAATTGTGCATCCCGGCGCAGGCCGCTGGCCTCAACTTCATCCGACTGGCAACGCCGACCACAGATGACAAGCGTTTGCCCGCCGTGCTGCAGAACACATCCGGCTTTGTCTATTACGTTTCGATCACCGGGATCACCGGCGCGGCTGAGGCCGAAGCCACCGATGTGGGCCCCGAGGTTGCGCGGATAAAAGGTGCAACAGACCTTCCTGTGATTGTTGGCTTTGGGATCAACACCCCCGAGAAATCGCGCGCCATCGCCTCGGTTGCAGATGGGGCGGTCGTCGGGTCCGCAATCGTCAGCCGGATTGGCGCCGGGGACAGCCCCGAGGATGTGCTGGCCTTTGTAAAATCGCTGTCGGACGGAGCCCACGCCGCCTAGGCGCGCGCCGCTTCCACCAGTGCAATCGCGGCTGCCACGGCCGCGTCGATCCCCAGTTCGGATGTGTCCAGCACATCGGCCCCTTGCGCAGGTTTCAGCGGTGCGGCACTGCGTTCACTGTCGCGACGATCCCGCTGCTCGACATCCGCCAAAACGGTCGTGAATGTTGCGTCCTGTCCCCGCGCGATCAACTCTTCATAGCGGCGTTGGGCGCGGACCTCTGGCGTGGCGGTGACAAACATCTTCACCTCCGCCTGCGGACAGATCACCGTGCAGATGTCGCGCCCATCCAGCACCGCCCCCCCTGCCCGTCGGGCAAAGGCGCGCTGAAAATCAAGCAATGCGGCACGCACCTCCGGTATGACCGCCACCTTGCTGGCTTCCTGCGCCACCGCAGCGGTGCGCAAGTCCGGGTTCTCCAACGCTCCGGCTTCGAGATTTCGGGCCGCCGCAACCGGGTCGGCACCGCCCAGCACCTCAGCCCCGACAGCCCGGTAGAGCAGCCCGGTATCCAGATGCGCCAGACCAAAACGCTGCGCAATCGCGCGGCCAATGGTGCCCTTGCCGGCAGCTGCCGGACCATCGATGGCCACAGTGAACGGTGCCGTGCCCATATTCAGCGGTTGTCGCAGCGCAGCGACGCGCCCAGACCGGCCATCAGTGCTTCAAAGATCGGAAAAGACGTCGCAATCGGGCCGCCATCGTCCACCGACATCGGCTTTTGCGTGGCCATGCCCATCACGAGGAATGACATCGCGATGCGGTGGTCAAGATGGCTGGCGCAGGTCACGCCGCCCGGCACGTTGCCGTGCCCAAGGCCCAGAACGGTCCACCAGTCCGGACCGTCCTCGACGCCCACGCCAGCGGCGCGCAGCCCATCGGCCATGGCCGCGATGCGGTCACTTTCCTTGACCCGCAGCTCTTTGACACCGGCCATATGCGTCTCACCCCTGGCAAAGGATGCCACGACCGACAGCACGGGATATTCGTCAATCATGCTCGCCGCGCGCTCTGGCGGCACTTCGATGCCATGCAGGTCGGGCGAAAAGCGGGCGCGCAGATCGGCCACAGGCTCACCCCCCTCTTCCCGCTCGTTCTCATAGGTCAGGTCAGCGCCCATTTCGCGCAGCGTGGTGAACAGGCCCGCGCGCGTCGGGTTCAACCCGATGGTGGGCACAACAACTTCCGATCCCGGCACGATCAGGGCCGCACAGACCGGAAAGGCTGCGGATGACGGATCGCGCGGCACATCAATATGCTGCGGGCGCAACTCAGGGCGGCCCTTGAGGGTGATGACACGCCCTTCATCGGTCACGTCAGTGCTGATTTCGGCGCCAAAACCCGCCAGCATCCGCTCGGTATGATCGCGCGTTGCCTCGGCTTCGATCACAACCGTCTCACCGGGCGCATTGAGGCCGGCCAGCAAGACCGCAGACTTCACCTGCGCCGATGGCACAGGCACAGTGTAACGCGCAGGCACGGGATCGGCAGCCCCCACAAGGGTCATGGGCAAACGTCCCCCGCTGCGCCCGACGGCCTCGCAGCCGAACAGGGCAAGCGGGTCGGTCACGCGGGCCATGGGGCGCTTGTTCAGGCTCGCATCACCTGTGAACGTGGCAGAAATGGGCGAGGTCGCCATCGCCCCCATGATGAGACGCACGCCAGTGCCGGAATTGCCGCAATCAATAACCTGATCGGGTTCGGCAAAGCCGCCCACACCCACACCATGCACAGACCACGCACCGCCGCCCTGATCGGTCACGTCGGCCCCAAAGGCGCGCATCGCGCGGGCCGTGTCCAACACGTCCTGCCCCTCCAGCAAACCGGTGATCGTGGTTTCACCCACTGCCATCGCCCCAAGGATCAGGGATCGGTGTGAAATCGATTTGTCCCCCGGCACATCCGCACGGCCCGACAAGGGGCCACAGGCGGCAGAGGTCATCGGGATCGGGTCACCATGGCTGGACATGTTTGCGCTCGCACTTGCAGATTTTCGGCACACCTACCCGGCTGCGCGCGGCCCGTCCAGACCAGCGCGGGTCTTACAGTGTTTCTTCTGACGAAAAATACCACGGGGGTCCGGGGGCTGGCCCCCGGGGCGCGCGGCTATCCCCGCCGACGAAAGGTCAGATAATGGGGCACACGCCCCTCACGCAGCGCTTTTTGCTCGTAGCGGGTAGGCGTCCAGTCCGCCCAGGGTGCACGCCAGTCACCGGGGCGCTCTGCCAGCCACTCAAACCCGGCCCTCGGCACCTCTTCAAGCGTCTGGCGCACGTAATCTTCAATATCCGTCGCCACCCGGAAAATGGCACCGGGCTTCATGACACGGGCCAAGGGCTCCAGATGTTCCGGCGTGACAAAGCGGCGCCGGTGATGGCGCGCCTTGGGCCAGGGATCGGGATACAGCAGAAAGGCGCGCGCAATGCTTTGCGCGGGCAAGACATCCATCAAGTCGCGCGCATCCCCAGGATGGACCGCAAGATTGTCAACGCCTGCGCGCCGAATCTTGCCCAGCAACATCGCAACACCATTGATGTAAGGCTCTGCCCCGATAATGCCGACGTCAGGGTTCTGCGCGGCCTGATGCACCAGATGCTCGCCGCCACCAAACCCGACCTCCAGCCAGACGGGGCGATCTCCGAACAGGGCGGCAAGGTCCAGCGGCACACGCGCGGGATTGTCGTCCCAAGACACGTCGCCCGGAGACAAAGCGGCAAGGTCTTCGGCAAGATACGTCTTTTGACTCTCTTTCAGGGTCTTGCCCTTGATCCGGCCATAAAAGTTGCGATGGGGGCGTTCAGTCATGGCGCGGCGTTTAGCGCGCAGGGCGCAACAGGGCAATGGGGGTGTAAGGCGCACGTGTCATGCGCCCCGGCCTCAAGGATCGCGCGCGGCATCCATCATGATGCGCAAGTCCGTCAGAACCGGGCGGATGGCAAGCAGTCTCTCGGTGTCGAAATCGGCAGCCATCCGGGCAAACTCTGTCCCAAGGGCGGCAATGGTCTGGCTGCGCAGCGCACGCCCTGCGTCGGTCAGCCAGACCTGTTTGGAACGGCCATCTTCGGGATTGGGCCGCAGTTCTACCAGACCATGCGCCTCCAGCCCCTTGAGCGTGTGGGTCATCGACGTCTTGGGCACTTGAAAGGCGCGGGCCATATCGACGGGGGTGCGCCCGTCTGCAACCCGGCACAGGTGGTTCAGGACGGTGAAATGCGGCGCGATCAGACCGTCCGGCAACCGCGCCTCCAGCACGGCGCGGCTGAGTTGTTCGATAATGCCGATCTCGTTGAAGACTTCAAAGAAAACGGACGGGTTCGGGTCAGGCATTCACAATCTTGCTTTCAATGGGCCAGCGCGGACTTTGACCCACGTCCGGGCCATAACCGATGCGGGCCAACATTTGCACGGTTCCCCCCTCCGGCGCCAGTCGCGCGTGCAGGTCTTTGTAGATGTCTGTCATTTCATCATATTCCTGCAAACCCTGACTCAGGGGCTGCATCCCCAACCCAAGGCCCGTCGCCGCAAGGTTCAGACGCAGCCAGTCACGGCCCGCCGCGATCTGGTCGGCCCGCGTGTTTCCGGGGGTGACCTGCCACAGATGGCCCATCGCGGTGTCGGCATTCTCCATCACGGCCGCCAGCCCCTGATCATAGGCCATGGAGTCCCGATCCAGCGCGATCTCGCGGGTGAATGTGCCCGTGATCGCCATCGCCTCGAACATCGGCCCGGTGAAATCAATCCCGTCGGGGTTGGCCGTAACCTCGCGACTGCCGATACGAAACAGATCAACGCTTTCCTTGTAAGTCCGCGGGGTTTCGATCTCGATGCGCAAAGCCTCATGGGTGATCTCGCGCAATTGCCCGATGGAGTCCGGATCAACCGACCCAGCAACCCGCGTGGCACGGGCGCTGGCGAGAACGGCATCCAGAGTGGTCCGTTCCACCATCCGGCTCACATCAAACGGTTCCTTGAGCGAACGGCGCGCCATCACATGGGCAAACATCTCCGGTTCCGGACTGGCACCGCCCTCGACAAACCGGGCCACCGCCACAGGGCGTGCATCCAGCGCATTCGGGTCAGAGCCGTCCGGGAACAGGTCCAAATCAACCCCGTATCCCCTTTCGGCGGCGGCCAGCACCATCAACTCGAGAAAACAGCCCAGCCCGATGCAGATCTGACGGCTGAACGGGTCGGTATGGGGCAGCAGTCGATCTGTATCAACGCGCAAGGTCACCTCCCCCGCGTTTCGCAAATCGACTTGCCAGGGCTGGCGATTGTGCGGGTTGGGCGCAAGGATCGCGTAACTCAGGGCATGCATGCGCGGATCGGCATAACCGCCCGCGGCCGCCCACGGCGCATAGGCGGATGTCGGCATGCGGGTGACGCCATAGGCCGTGACGCCGGTTGCGGCCAGAATGGTGCCTCCGCCCAGCAGGGTGAGCGTTTTGCGGCGGGATAAGGTCATCGGTTTCTCCATTTGATACGATTTCGAACTATACGTTCCATATAGTCCCAAATCGCACCAAACAAGTACGATATTGAACTTTTTAGATGATCTCCAAAAGGTGATTGATCCCAACTCTGCAAATTGGTAATGAAACCTGACCAATATGCGAGGTTTGCGCGTGCCCAAGATCACCAACATCGAAGACTTGAAGCGAATCTACAAACGGCGCGTGCCCAAGATGTTCTATGACTACTGCGAATCCGGCAGTTGGACGGAACAGACCTTTCGCGAAAACAGCAGTGACTTTGACCAGATCCGCCTGCGCCAGCGCGTCGCCGTGGACATGACGGGCCGCAGCACGACCTCGCAGATGATCGGGCAGGACGTCTCGATGCCCGTCGCCCTTGCCCCCGTAGGCTCAACCGGCATGCAGCATGCCGACGGCGAAATCCTCGCCGCCAAGGCCGCCGAAGCCTTTGGCGTGCCCTTTACGTTGTCCACAATGTCCGTGTGTTCGATCGAGGACGTGGCCGAAAACACCACCAAACCCTTTTGGTTCCAGCTTTATGCAATGAAGGACAAGGATTACACCAAGCGGGTGATACAGCGGGCCAAGGATGCAAACTGCTCTGCCCTTGTCGTCACCCTGGATCTGCAAATCCTTGGCCAACGCCACAAGGACCTCAAGAACGGACTGTCCATCCCGATCCGCCCGACCATGGGCAACATCGTCGATCTGGCGACCAAATGGCGCTGGATCGCGGGCATGGCAAAAACCAAACGTCATCAGTTCGGTAATATCGTCGGCCATATCGACGGAATCAGCGATATGTCGTCGCTGGCTATTTGGGCGGCAGAAAGCTTTGATCCCAAACTGAACTGGGAAGACGTCAAGGAAATCAAGAAGATGTGGGGCGGGCCCTTGATCCTCAAGGGCATCCTTGACGCCGATGACGCAAAGATGGCGCTACAGGTCGGCGCGGATGCGATTGTGGTGTCCAACCACGGCGGGCGGCAACTGGACGGCGCGTTGTCTTCCATTCGGGTGCTGCCGTCGATCATGGACGCGGTTGGTGACCAGATCGAAGTGCATATCGACAGTGGAATCCGCTCTGGCCAGGACGTGTTGAAGGCGATCGCACTGGGGGCCAAGGGCACCTATATCGGACGGGCCTTTGTCTACGGTCTCGGCGCCATGGGCCAGGCAGGTGTGACCAGCGCACTGAACGTGATTCACAAGGAACTCGACACGACCATGGCGCTGTGCGGTGAGACAAACGTAGAAGACTTGGGGCGGCACAATCTGCTGGTGCCCGAGGAGTTTGAAGGGCGCTGGCGGCAGTAGCGGTTTCGCCGCAGCCCGCTGCGGCGACCGGCTGGGGGCTTTGCCCCCAGACCCCCAGGATATTTCAGACAAGAAGAAGGACCTTGGCAACATTGTCTGG
>JBCBDZ010000156.1:0-8504 GCA_038529225.1 Pseudomonadota bacterium
GAGCCTGAGCCTGAGCCTGAGCCTGAGCCTGAGCCTGAGCCTGAGCCTGAGCCTGAGCCTGAGCCTGAGAAAGATATCGCAACGCCTCCACCCGCTGCGCAATCCCAGGAACCCCGCAGTGCGCTGCCCTTGGTCTTTGGCGGCATTGTTGCGGCCGCCCTTGGGTTCATCGCAGCGCAGGCTGACATGTTTTCGCGCGGATCCGACGCTGGCGCCGAGACTGAAGCCCTGCGAACCGAGCTGACGGCTGCGCTGGACCGGGTCGAGACATTGGAAGAAACGCTGGCCAACCTGCCCGAACCGCCCCCCGTCTCTGAACCCGAACCCGTGGATTTCTCACCGCTCGAAGAGCAGATTGCCGCGTTGCAGGACCGGGTCGATATCCTTGCCACAACACCTGCCGAGGATGGCACGCTCCCCGCCGCCGCTTTTGCGGCTGCACTGGCAGAGATGCGGGCGGAAACGGAAAATACGCTTGCGGATGTACGCGCCGCGACAGAAACCCAGCAGGCTGAAATCGACGGCCTTCTGGCCGAAGTCGAAAACGCCAAGGCAGACGCACAGGCCGCAGCCAATGCCGCCCTTGCCCGTGCCGCCGTCAGTCAGATCGTGACAGCATTGGACAGCGGTGCACCGTTTGGCGACGCAATCCAAAGCCTGCAAGCTGCAGATCAACCGGACATATCCGACGCACTGACCAGTGTTGCGGACACCGGCGTCGTCCCGCTTGCGCAATTGCAAGCGAGCATTGCAGATGCGGCACGCGAGGCCCTTGATGCCGCACGCGCCGCGGATGACACCGGTAGCGTCGGCGCCTTTTTCGAACGCCGGTTTGGTGGTCGGTCAATTGTGCCGCGCGAAGGGTCAGACCCTGACGCCGTCCTGTCGCGGGTAGAAGCCGCCGTGCGCGCAGGCGACCTTGAAACCGCCCTGAGCGAAAGCGCGGGTCTACCCGAAGAAGCCCAATCCGCCCTCGGGTCGTGGTTGGAACAAGCACAACAGCGCCACGAGGCGGTTCAGGCCGCAGACACACTGGCACAACGCCTCTCGGCACTCTGAAAGGGCCCATTATGATCTGGTCTTTGTTCAAGATTATCTTTTTTGTTTGTGCGGTTGCCGCGCTGGCCCTCGGGGCAGGCTATCTACTGGAAGCAGAAGGCGGTCTGACCGTGGTTGTCGGAGGGCGCGAATATCCGTTTGGCCCGCTGGAATCCGTCATCGCGCTGATTGCGCTGGTCATCGTGATCTGGATCGGTCTTAAGCTTCTGGGCCTGCTTGTGGCGGTCTGGAAATTCCTGAACGGCGACGAAACCGCCCTCACCCGCTACTTTGCGCGCAACAAGGCGGCCAAGGGGTTTGACGCGCTGGCCGAAGGGATGATGGCACTGGCCTCTGGCGAAGGACGGGTCGCTCTGGCCAAGGCGGAAAAAGCGGATCGCTACCTGAACCGCCCGGAATTGACCAATCTGTTGACCGCACAAGCCGCCGAAATGGCAGGAGACCGCAAGAAAGCCGAAGAAACCTATCGCAAACTGGTGCAAAGCGAAGCCACACGCTTTGTCGGTGTGCGCGGGATCATGAAGCAAAAGCTTGCGGACGGGGATACGGACACGGCCCTGAAACTCGCTGAAAAGGCCTTTGCGCTAAAGCCCAAGCACGAAGACACACAGGATGTACTGCTCAAGTTGCAGGCAGCAGATGAGGATTGGGCGGGTGCGCGCAAGACCCTGTCTGCCAAGCTGCGACACGGCAGCATGCCCCGCGATCTGCACAAACGGCGCGATGCCGTTCTGGCCCTGAGCGAAGCCAAACAGGTGTTCGAAGAAGACCAGACAATCGAGGCACGCGAAGCGGCAATTGCCGCCAACAAGCAATCCCCCGATCTGATCCCTGCCGCCGTGATGGCCGCGCAGGGCTTTATCGAGAAAGGCCAAAAGAAATACGCAACCCGCGTGCTGAAAAAGGCATGGGAGGCACAGCCGCATCCCGACCTCGCCGCCGCCTTCGCCGCGATCGAACCAGACGAAACGCCCGCAGCACGCCTCAAGCGATTTGGACAACTGGGCCGTCTCCACCCGGACAATCCGGAAACCAAGATGTTGATGTCCGAACTCAACATCGCTGCCGAAGATTTCCCCGCGGCGCGCCGCGCGCTTGGTGATCTGTTCGAAACCGACCCGACAATTCGCTCGGCCACTCTGATGGCCGCAATTGAAAGGGGGCAGGGTGCAAGTGACGCAGTGGTTCAGGGCTGGCTGACACGGGCGTTGTCCGCACCGCGCGGACCCCAATGGGTATGCGACAATTGCCAGCATATCGAAGGCGAGTGGACGCCCATCTGCAACAATTGCGGGGCCTTCGACACCTTGACATGGAAACGTCCGCCCAGCGCAATGATCGCGATGCCGGGCGGGACAGAGATGCTGCCGCTGCTCGCCCCAAAAGGGTCTGACGCTGCCGACACCGCCGTGGCCGTGGTCGAAACCACCGCAACAGACAGTGACGTGATCGAGGCTGAAGACCTCGGCAATCCACAGCCCAAAGGCGCTTGATCAGACCACCTGACGCAGCGCCACATACCAAAGAAAAGGCCCCAACGCTGCTGCGCGGGGCCTTTTTTTATTGGTAGGGTTGGGTTTCACCCCACCGCCAAATCAATACCTGTAATGCTCCGGCTTGAACGGACCTTCAGGCGTGACACCAATATAGGCCGCCTGTTCTCCGTCCAGTTGGGTCAGTTTCACACCGATACGGTCGAGATGCAGGCGCGCAACCTTTTCATCCAGATGCTTGGGCAGGATGTAGACCTCGTTCTTGTACTGGTCCGTGTTCTTCCACAGTTCGATCTGGGCCAGCACCTGATTGGTGAAGGACGCCGACATCACGAAGGATGGGTGACCCGTGGCGTTACCAAGGTTCAGCAGACGCCCCTCAGACAACAGGATCAGACGATTGCCGTTCGGCATCTCGATCATGTCCACCTGCTCCTTGATGCTCGTCCATTTATGGTTCTTGAGGGCCGCAACCTGAATTTCATTGTCGAAGTGGCCGATATTGCCGACGATCGCCATGTCCTTCATCTCGCGCATGTGTTCGATGCGGATCACGTCCTTGTTGCCGGTGGTGGTGATGAAGATGTCGGCCGTGCCAACGACGTCTTCCAGCAGCACCACCTCGAACCCGTCCATGGCGGCCTGAAGGGCGCAGATCGGGTCGACTTCGGTCACCTTCACGCGCGCACCGGCACCGGCCAGCGATGCAGCAGACCCTTTGCCCACATCGCCATAGCCCATGACAACAGCAACCTTGCCCGCCATCATGGTGTCCGTGGCACGGCGAATGCCGTCGACCAGAGATTCCTTGCACCCATACTTGTTGTCGAACTTCGACTTGGTCACCGAATCGTTCACGTTGATGGCCGGGAAGGGCAACTGCCCGTCACGCACCAGTTCATAAAGGCGGTGCACACCAGTGGTAGTTTCTTCGGACACACCCTTGATCTGATCGCGCATCTTGGTGAACCAGCCGGGGCTTTCCGCCATCCGCTTGGCGATCTGCGCCTTGATCACGGTTTCCTCTTCGGAAGTGGGCACAGGAATGATCTCTTCGCCCGCCTCGGCGCGCGCACCCAGCAAAACGTAGAGCGTCGCGTCGCCGCCATCGTCCAGGATCATGTTCGGACCGTCCGGGAACTGGAACGACTTGTCCAGATAATCCCAATGCTCTTCAAGGCTTTGACCCTTGATGGCAAAGACAGGCACGCCCGCTTCGGCGATCACCGCCGCCGCATGATCCTGCGTGGAAAAGATGTTGCACGAGGCCCAGCGGACATCCGCGCCCAGCGCCACCAGAGTTTCAATCAGAACCGCCGTCTGAATGGTCATATGGAGCGAGCCCACGATACGGGCCCCCGCCAGCGGCTTGCTCTCACCATACTCGGCACGGCACGCCATCAGGCCCGGCATCTCTGTCTCGGCAATGTCCAGTTCCTTGCGGCCATAAGCGGCCAGCGCGATATCTTTTACGATGTAGTCGGTTGCCATCTGCGTCATCCCTTTGAATGTTGGCCCCCGCTACCAGTTTCTTCGGGCTGGCTCAATGCGGCTTTGCATCACGCTGAACAGTGTGTTTACGAAATCACGAAAGGGACAACAAAGGTTGGCGGATTGCGGCTTTCACAACGCCGCCTGTCGTGAAACCATGAACGCGCTGAATGCAAAAGGCGAGGCACTCAAATGGCGAAACAACCCCGCGCATGGCAAAGGATGCTGTCCGGCCGCCGCCTCGATCTGCTGGACCCGACGCCCATGGATATCGAGATTGAGGATATCGCCCATGGCCTCGCCTTCGTGGCGCGCTGGAACGGGCAAACACTCGGGGATTACGCCTATTCCGTTGCCGAACACTCGCTGCTGGTCGAAACCCTGTTTTGCCGCCTTGCACCGAACGCGCCCGCAAAATGGCGGCTGGCAGCCTTGCTCCACGACGCTCCGGAATACGTGATCGGCGACATGATTTCGCCTGTAAAGGCGGCCGTTGGCCCCGACTACGGCGCACTTGATGAACGGCTTGAGGCAGCGGTTCACATACGTTTCGGCCTGCCGGCCAAAGTACCCGCCTCCATCAAAAAACAGATTAAAAGGGCCGACAAGATCAGCGCCTGGATGGAGGCGACTCAAATCGCAGGCTTTACAGAGGCCGAAGCCACACGCTTTTTCGGCAAACCGCCCGCAGACCTGATCACCGACCTGCGCATCATCCTGCGCCCACCGCTGGAAACCCGCGCTGATTTTACAGCACGTTACGCGGCCTTGCTGAAGGACTGCACATGATCCACGTCCGCCCCGCCATCGCTCTGGATGCGCCGTCCATGGCGCGCCTGCTCAATCCCATCATCGAAGAGGGCAGCACAACCGCGATCACCGCCAAAGTAACCGGCGATGTCCTTGCCGAATGGATGGCCGACACATACGACCGGGCCGCATGGCATGTGGCCGTCAACGACGGCGAAGAAGTCGTCGGCTTCCAATGGATCGCACAGGGCGGGGACTACCTGCCTGCCGAGGCTGCGGAAATCGCCACGTTTGTCCAGATCGGGCAAACCGGGCTCGGCATTGGATCAAAGCTGTTTGATGCCACAAAACGGGCCGCAAAGGACCTGGGCTACAAATGGATCAACGCCAACATCCGCGCGGACAACGAAGGCGGGCTGATCTACTACCAGTCCCGCGGGTTCATCGACTATGGCCGGATAGACGGGTACGAAATGTCCAACGGACAATCCGTCGATAAGATCCTCAAGCGCTACGATCTCTGAAAACGGCGCATTTACAAACTGTTCAGGTGTGTATGCCGAAACGGTGCACAAGCGTTTCGAACAGGAAAGCCCTGCCCATCCATCTTCTCTGTTTTAAAAAATCCTCGGGGGAGTCGCGCAAGCGACGGGGGCAGATAGCCCCCTGAACGCTGTCAACGCGGCGAGCGTTTCGCCAGAATGCGCTGCAAGGTCCGACGGTGCATGTTCAACCGGCGAGCCGTCTCTGAAACGTTGCGATCACACAACTCGTAAACCCGCTGAATATGCTCCCAGCGTACGCGATCCGCGCTCATCGGGTTCTCTGGTGGTGGGGGCAGATCATCGCCCTTGGCCAGCAAGGCATTGGTGATGTCGGTCGCATCCGCCGGTTTGGACAGGTAGTCCGTGGCACCAATTTTAACAGCAGCCACGGCTGTTGCGATGGCGCCATATCCCGTCAGCACGACTACCCGGGCGTCCGGGCGGCGTTCGCGCAGGATTTCAACCACATCCAGCCCATTGCCGTCTTCAAGGCGCAGATCGACGACGGCATAGGCAGGCGGGCGGGCGGTTGCTATGGCTTTGCCGCCGGCGACACTGTCAGCCGTCTCAATCTCGAACCCGCGTTTTTCCATGGCTTTGGCAAGGCGCCGCAGAAACGGCTCGTCATCGTCAACAAGCAAAAGGCTTTTGTCAGCGCCCAGTTCGGGCAGTGCCGCGTTGACCATTTTATGCTCCAGTTCCCTTGTGTCGTCTTATCGTGGCTGGAAGGGAATATGTAGCGCAGAGCAGGCGGGGTCAAATTTTTCCGCCTTTTCAGGCGTTTTCTACAAAACACGCCACGCGGTCTGCCATCACCTCTGCACTCGTATCCCGGCGGAAGAACTCGACAAATCCGATTTCAGGGAAAACGAGGTAAGTAAAGGTGGAATGATCAACAAGATAGAACTCGTCAGACTTGTCATGGGCCTTGTAGTAGGTGCGATACGCCTTTGACGCGGCATCCACCTGCTCTGGTGATCCGGTAAGACCGATCATCTTTTCATGCAGGTTAAACGCAAAATCACCAACCAGTTCCGGGGTATCGCGTTCTGGATCAATGGTTATGAAGACGGGGGTCACAGACATCCCGCGTTCCGCCAGCACATCGACCGCTTCGGCATTGCGTGCCGTGTCCAGCGGGCAGACATCAGGACAGAATGTATATCCGAAATAGATCAGGCTGGGTTCGGTGATCACATCCTTGTCGGTCACAGTCTGCCCTTCGGCATTGACCAGTTCGAAGGGGCCACCGATCTGATTGCCATCCGCTGCGATCGTCGTGGCCGAACATTGCGCAAATGCGCTGTCACCGCCGGGTTGCGATATCCACCAGACGCCACCAAGAAAAACGGCAGCGACAAGGGCGGCAATGGGTGCAATGATACGCGTCATGATCGTCCTTTCGGTGTGGGCGTTGATGTCCTAGCTATCAACCTTACACTCCAGTGCAACCAACGAAGTAGTGACATCATGGCGCAATCAAACTTTGGCCTCATCGCAGGCCAGCAACGTTCGAACTGGATTCGGCTGCGCACTATGATCCTGTTGCGCTGGGTGGCCATCGTTGGTCAGCTTGTGGCGCTCACAGTTGCCCAGCGCATGTACGGTCTGCAACTGGAACTTGGGCTGTGCTATCTGGCGGTCGGTATCTCGGTGATCGGCAACCTGATCGCCATTTTTATCTTCCCCGAAAACAAGCGCCTCGCTGAATCCGAGAACCTGCTTATGGTGCTGTTTGATCTGCTGCAACTTGGGTTTCTGCTGGCACTCACGGGGGGTTTGAACAATCCGTTCGCGCTTCTCATGCTTGGGCCGGTCACGATTTCCGCCGCTGTGCTGACCACGCGGTCAACGATACTGGTCGGGGCAACAGCGATCATCATCGTGACGCTGCTGTCCGAATTTCACCTGCCGCTGCGCACTCAGGATGGTGCCTTGCTGCGCATTCCGGACCTGTTCGTGTTCGGAAACTGGATCGCGATGGTGATCGCCGTTTGCTTCATCGGTCTCTACTCGCGCCGGGTGACGGTTGAAATTCACTCGATGTCCGACGCCCTGTCCGCGACCCAGATGGCCCTGTCGCGCGAACAGAAGCTGACGGACCTTGGTGGCGTGGTTGCGGCTGCGGCCCACGAACTTGGCACCCCGCTTGCCACGATCAAACTGGCCAGTGGCGAGTTGATGGAAGAGCTGGCAGGCCAGCCCGAATTGCGCGAGGACGCCGCGTTGATCCGTGAACAGGCGGACCGGTGCCGCGATATACTGCGCGACATGGGGCGGGTGGGCAAAGACGATTTGCATCTGCGACAGGCCCCTTTGATGGCCGTCGTACAGGAGGCCGCCGAGCCTCATATTCACCGGGGCAAGCTGGTGAAGTACACCCACGATCCCGACGCCGGAATAGAGATCGACCAACCCTCAATCCTGCGCCAGCCCGAGATCATCCATGGGCTGCGCAACCTTGTTCAAAACGCCGTTGACTTTGCGCGGTCGACTGTCTGGATCGAGGCCTACTGGACAAATGATCGGATCACTCTTCGGATCATGGACGACGGACGCGGCTTTCCGCCACAAGTTCTGGGCCGGATTGGCGATCCCTTCGTGCGCGCACGAAAAGCTGGCAGCACCCGCGTAGAACGTCCCGAATACGAAGGCATGGGCCTAGGCCTGTTCATCGCCAAAACCCTTCTTGAGCGTTCTGGCGCCGAACTGACCTTTGCCAACGGGTCAGACCCCTACGCGACAACCCCGGTGGATGGCGAATATCGTGGCGCAATTGTCGCCGTCGAGTGGCCCCGCCACAAAATCGACGCCCGCAGTGGCGAAAATGCCGTACCTCAAGGCCAGAACGAAAAAATAAGGGCGTAAAACAGCGTTCGATCCCGCGGAATTAACCGGTCGTTAACCTTAGTGAAGCATGTGTAAAACCTCGCGGATGAAAGGTGACGGGACGTGCCTGTAGTCGAGATCATCGTAGTACTTGTTGGAGCAGGGGCCGCAGTCATGGCTGGCCTCTTGTTTTTGGGTGCTCAAACGGCGCCGCAAAAGGCGTTGGCGCAACCGAGCCCTCAAGGCATGCATTTCCTGTTTTGCGATCTGGACCTTGAACATGCGACGGATCAGGCCCGATCAGTTTTGTCGAAAGAGGAGGGTGAGACCGACTGGC
>JBCBDZ010000157.1:0-8463 GCA_038529225.1 Pseudomonadota bacterium
CCTGCGCACGGCACGTTGGCCACCACGGTCACACCGGGCCCTTGGCACTTGGGCCGGATGCTGCAAGCGGCGGATGCCTTTCCGATGAACCTTGCCTTCGCAGGCAAGGGCAACGCATCGCTGCCAGCGGGGCTTGAGGAACAGATCAAAGGCGGCGCCTGCGCGCTCAAGCTTCACGAAGACTGGGGCACGACCCCGGCCGCCATCGACTGCTGCCTGTCGGTTGCCGACGACCTGGACGTGCAGGTGATGATCCACACAGACACACTCAACGAGTCCGGCTTTGTGGAAAACACGGTGGCGGCGATGAAGGGCCGGACGATCCACGCCTTTCACACCGAAGGTGCCGGCGGCGGACACGCGCCCGACATCATCAAGATCTGCGGAGAAGAGCACGTGCTGCCCTCCTCCACCAACCCGACGCGGCCCTTCACCGTCAACACGCTCGAAGAACATCTCGACATGCTGATGGTGTGTCACCACCTCGACAAATCGATCCCCGAAGACGTCGCCTTTGCCGAAAGCCGCATCCGGCGGGAAACCATTGCTGCCGAAGACATCCTGCATGACATGGGTGCGTTTTCGATCATCGCCTCGGACAGTCAGGCCATGGGCCGCGTGGGCGAAGTGCTGATCCGTACGTGGCAAACAGCGGACAAGATGAAGAAACAGCGCGGGCGCCTGCCCGAAGAGACCGGCGAGAACGACAATTTCCGCGTGCGCCGCTATATCGCCAAATACACGATCAACCCGGCAATTGCCCATGGGATCAGTCACGAGATTGGCTCCATCGAGGTTGGAAAACGCGCCGATCTGTGCCTTTGGAACACTGCGTTCTTTGGCGTAAAACCCGAGATGGTCCTGCTGGGCGGCACCATCGCCTGCGCACAAATGGGCGATCCGAATGCGTCTATCCCCACGCCGCAACCGGTCTACACACGGCCCATGTTTGGTGCCTATGGGCGCAGCGTGGAACGCTCGTCTGTGACCTTTGTGTCGGCGGCCGCGCAGGCCGAGGGGATTGGGGCCAGCCTCGGTCTCCATAAGGACACGATTGCCGTACAGAATACGCGCCAGATCGGCAAAAAAGACCTGAAACTCAATGACGCCACGCCGCACGTCGAGGTGCATCCTGAAACCTACGAGGTGCGCGCAGATGGCGAGTTGTTGACGTGCGAGCCAGCCCAAGTGCTACCAATGGCGCAGCGATACTTCCTGTTCTAGACAAAGGGCACGCCATGACACCACGAATACTCACAGCCACTGTTGCATTCATCATTGCGCCGTTTATTGGCCATGCCGCATGCCCGACGCAGGCGGACATGGCCAAAGGTGTTGTAACAAAGACAGATGATGGTCAGGTCGAGATTCAAAAAACAACCGCGAAGGACATGGTGCAGGTGCAAGTCCAGTTCAATGATGGCACCCAGGACGGCAGTATCATGCAGTTCGGCCACGGTATCTACCTGCGCAACGTGATCCCCATCGAGGGCGGGGTGCTGCGTATGGCCGATCAGGAAAAATACGCAAGTGATGCAACCTTGCGCAGTTGGGCCGCTCCAGTGCCCAATGCCGCGTGGTCGAACACGCGCGCGGATGGTGGAACGGCCAAATCGGGACCCATGAAGAAGGTACGCGTGGGCAATTGCGCCTATGACGGGTTCACCGTCACCTTGGGTTTTGCGGACGATCCAAATTACGTGGAGGTTTATGAATACATCCCGTCACTTGGGCTCGGCCTTTTGACCGAGATCCTCGAAAATGGTGATCGCGACCGCTATCGCTATACGTCCATCGCAAAGCAGTAGTGCCACCCGTGTTAACAGCCCAAGCCTATCACGCGCACACCCATGGCGCTCCCGCAGACCATGTTGAACTCACCTACGAGGACCGCTTCTTGCGGCGCAAAGTGCTGACCCTGTCCTCGGGCACACAACTGCTTGTAGACCTGCCCCACACCACGTCACTGGACCATGGCGGGGCGCTCATCACGACTGAAAACGCGGAAATCCGCATTGATGCCGCGCCGGAACCGCTGCTCGAAGTGACGGGGGACGCGCTGCATCGGATCGCATGGCACATCGGCAACCGGCATACGCCTTGCCAGATCGAAACGGATCGTCTGCTCATCCAACGCGATCACGTGATGGCCGACATGCTGGGCAAGATCGGGGCAACGACGCGCGATGTCGTGGAACCCTTCACCCCCGAAGGCGGTGCGTACGGGCACGGGCGCACCCATGGGCACGATCATAGCCATTCCCATACATGAGCGATCCCGCCCTCACCCTCATGCAGTGGCTTTCACCTGCCTTTCCGGTAGGGGCCTTCGCCTATAGTCACGGCTTGGAACAAGCGGTTGCGGACGGGCTGGTCAGGGATGATGCAAGTCTGCAGAACTGGATTGCCGTTCTGATCACTGAAGGTTCGGCCATGGCAGATGCGGTCTTGCTGACCGCGGCTTACCGGTCAGACACGCCGGCAGACATTGACGCCATCGCCCGGGCCTTTGCTGCCAGCGCCGAACGGCTGAAAGAGAGCGATCTGCAAGGCGCCGCCTTTTGCGACACCGCGCGTGCAGTTTGGAAAATTCCCATCACCGGCCTCGCCTATCCAGTCGCCGTGGGTGCGGCGGCCCGCGCGATGGCAGTTCCGCTGGCTCAGACGCTGCCGCTTTATCTGCACGCCTTTGCGTCCAACCTCGTGGCTGCGGCCCAAAGGCTCATGCCGCTGGGCCAAACAGCCGGACAACAGGTGCTCGCAAATCTCGCCCGGATCATTGAGGCGACAGCAGCCAAGGCCCAGGATGCGGCGCTTGACGATCTGTCGGCCACCAGCTTTGCTGCGGACATCGCCGCCATGCGCCATGAAACACTGACACACAGGATCTTTCGCACATGACCCAACTCAACGGACCTCTTCGGATCGGCATCGGCGGTCCGGTGGGCGCTGGCAAAACCACGCTGACGGCGGCGCTGGCACATGCGCTCAAGCACAAGCACTCCATCGGAGTGATCACCAACGACATCTACACGCAGGAGGACGCCGAAGAGCTGATGCGGCGGCAAATCCTGCCGCAAGACCGGATCATCGGCGTCGAAACCGGAGGCTGTCCGCACACAGCGATCCGGGAGGATGCCTCGATCAATCTGGCCGCAGTGGCGCAGATGCGTGATCGCCACCCGGACATCGAAGCCATCCTGATCGAAAGTGGCGGTGATAACCTGAGTGCGACGTTCTCGCCAGAACTGGCGGACATCACTCTTTATGTCATCGACGTCGCCGCGGGCGAGGAAATCCCCCGCAAGGGCGGTCCCGCGATCACGCGGTCTGATCTGCTGATCATCAACAAGACCGACCTTGCCCCTCATGTGGGCGCGTCGCTGGAGGTGATGGAGCGAGATGCCACGCGCATGCGCGCCGGGCGCCCCTTTGTTTTTGCAGCACTGAGACACGGGCAAGGAGTCGACGAGATCATCACCCGAATCCGCGCCTTGTCCGGGCTCGGCATGACCACCGCCTGAGACACAAAAAAAACGGCCGGAATGCGTTACCACAAACACTCCGACCGTTTCCCACCAAACGTCACTCGTTACCTCGCATCGACTGTGGCGATCAGCCGACGACGACCTTGTAACGTTTGAATGTCTTGAACAGACCCTCGATGGTTTCGGTGTTCAGAAAGCTGCCCGGGGCCGCGCTCTTCTGCAGAAGCTTGAAAACTGCCTTGGCCGTTGTCTTGTCGCCGGACATCCACGAATTGACCATATCCTCGACGCGGTTGCGCACCTTGGCATCAGGCTTGTCAAAGCCGCACAGTTTCAGCTTGGTGACATCGACCTTGAAGGCACCGGTGACTGTCAGGCCTTTCTTTGTCTTGATCGCGTCAATGAAGTCGGCAGGTGACGCCGTCAGTTTGCCGCTGCGGATCGCCACCTTGGCACAGGCCACCGCACCGCTCTTGTCGCCCTTGATCATGCACACCATGACCCCGCGCAGGGCTGGCATGTCGCTCACGTTCAGACGGACGGAGATGTCATCGGCACTGCCATACTTCTTTTCAGCGGCCGTCAGAAGACGGGTGTTGTGGTGGTTCTTGAATTGTGGGCAGTTTTTGACATCAAAGAAGTCCGGCATGATGTCCTTCTCGATGTAGGTCCGACAATTCACCTCGACGAGGTCCGCAATGCCCTGCCACAGGCGCGGTTCATGGTCGTTGCTCTGGATCAGGTCGGTTGCCATAGCCTTGATGTGGTTGGGCAGATCAATCCGGTTGGAGGCGTTCGGCGCAATGTAGTCGGTGTAGACAACGGCCCGCTTGGGCGGGTTGATCAGGAACTTGATCCGGTTTTTGACCTCGTCCGAGGTGTAGGTCCGCAACATCATGCGGCTCAGGTCACGGTCCGCCAAAAGTTCGGCGACTGTAGAAGGGTACGTCAGTCCGTCAATTTTCTGCGGCATCGAATGTCTCCATGATCGGGGCGCGATCTGCGCTGGGGTTATGGACAGGAAACACGCAGACCCGTCAGAATATTCATGTGCAGTCAAATTTTTTTCCGTCATCCCGTGCTGGCCACGGCTTGCTGCCAAACAGCACAAGAAAAAAGGCGCACCAGGGTGCGCCTTACGGTGTCGCAAGCGTAAGGCGGAGGTGTCCTCCGCCCAACCGTATCAGAACTCGACGACAGCCCGGATCGATTTGCCCTCGTGCATCAGATCAAAGCCGTGGTTGATCTCATCCAGCGACAGCTTGTGCGTGATCATCGGATCAATCTCGATCTTGCCGTCCATGTACCAGTCCACGATTTTGGGCACATCCGTGCGCCCCTTGGCACCGCCAAACGCCGTGCCGCGCCAGACCCGGCCCGTGACCAGCTGGAAGGGACGGGTCGAGATTTCCGCGCCCGCCGGCGCAACCCCGATGATGATGCTTTCGCCCCACCCCTTGTGCGCACATTCAAGCGCGTCTCGCATCACCTTGGTGTTGCCCGTGGCGTCAAAGGAGTAATCCGCCCCGCCCTTGGTCAGGTCCACAAGATGTGCAACAAGATCACCGTCCACGGCTGTGGGATTGACGAAGTCGGTCATGCCAAAATACTTGCCGACCTCGGCCTTGTCGTCGTTGAGGTCCACACCGACGATCTGGTCCGCGCCAGCCAGCCGCAGCCCCTGAATGACGTTGAGGCCAATGCCGCCCAGACCAAAGACCACGCAGCGCGCGCCGATCTCGACCTTGGCCGTGTTGATCACCGCCCCGATGCCAGTGGTCACGCCGCAGCCAATGTAACAGATCTTGTCGAACGGCGCGTCTTTGCGCACCTTGGCCAACGCGATTTCCGGTACGACCGTGTGGTTGGCAAAGGTTGAACATCCCATGTAATGATGGATCGGCGTGCCATCCAGCATCGAAAACCGCGTGGTGCCGTCCGGCAGCAGGCCCTGCCCCTGCGTGATCCGGATCTTCTGGCACAGGTTGGTTTTGCCAGACAGGCAATATTCGCATTCCCGACATTCCGGCGTGTAAAGCGGGATGACATGGTCTCCGACCTCAAGGGTTGTCACCCCCTCGCCCACTTCCAGAACGACACCTGCCCCCTCGTGGCCCAGAATGGCCGGGAAAATGCCTTCGGGATCGTCGCCCGACCGGGTGAACTCATCCGTATGGCATAGGCCTGTGGCCTTGATCTCGATCAGCACTTCGCCTTTGCGGGGGCCATCCAGATTGACCTCCATGATCTCAAGAGGCTTGCCGGCTTCGACGGCGACGGCAGCGCGGGTTTTCATCATGGTCCAATTCTCCTCACGTATTTGCACCCACAAGGCCCGCCAAAGACGGTTCTGTCAATGGCGCGCGTTTGGGCAAGAACGGCAGATCCGCTCTTCGCGGTAGATTTTTTTCAATCAGAGAAGTGAGAGCCGTGCTTTGCGGTCCCGTTACGGCGCGGACTCCCTGTGCAGTATGGCAGCCAGGACACGTGCAAGTTCTGCCTCGGGGTCATCCGAGGCACCCTCGCTGCGCCATGCCACATGATGATCCGGGCGGATCAACACGCACCCCGCATCCGACACTTCGCGCGCCCGTGCCCAGTCCCCTGTATGATCCACGAGCGGTTGGCGCGGTCCGATCACATGCGCGTTGAGCTTGATCCCAAGCCGCTCTGCCACCGTCACAGCCGCCTCCGCCCATGCCTTGCCACTCAGCCCCGTCAGCAGCGCAAACCCACCCTTGGTCAGATCGAGGGTCGAATGTTGCGCCCCGTACGCATCGTAAAGCCAGACGTGAGGGATGCGCGCACCGGGCCATGTGGTCGGCTGGTAGTGCAGTTCCCGGTCCTGTGCAAAGGTGGGTTCGCCTGTTCCGTCGCTGACCACAGCGCCCGAGCGATAGCGTTGATTCATCTCGACGCCGTGCGCGTCGAATTCATACTTCTTGAAGGCGATGGCCTCGCGCAACGCCGCGCGCTGTTCTTCTGCATCCGGCGTGCTGTCGCAGCGTTTGTCCATATTTGCCTGCATGACATCCGGGTCCGTATGTCCGATCAGGCCGAGCGCTTCGAAAATCGGACCAAATTCACCGATCGACTGGTTGGCCCGGGTCACAATCTGTTTGGCAACCGGTGCGCGTTCGGCATTATAGGTGTCAAGCAGACCCGCACCGGCCTGCCCCTTCAACACGGCCGCGATTTTCCAGGCGAGGTTGAAGGCGTCCTGAATGGAGGTGTTCGAGCCCAGGCCGTTGCTTGGCGGGTGGCGATGCGCGGCATCCCCCATGATGAACACCCGTCCTTTGGACATTTCAGTGGCGTAGGCGTCATTGACCGTCCAATAGCTGATCGACTGCATCTCGATCTCAAGCTCCGGGTCACCGACCAGATCGCGGATGATCTTCTTGGCCTCGGCGTCCGTCAGTTCCGGGCGTTCCCCGTCAATATCATAGCCCCAGATTGCCATCCATTCGTTCCATGGGCGGATCATCCGCACAACGCCCATGCCTATGCCGCCTACGTTCGATCCCGGCTGCATGACCCAGTAGAGAACGGAGGGACGGTGCGCGACATGGGCCGTCAGGTCGGCCTTGAACAGCAGGTTGATGGAGCCTGCCACCCCCATCTTGCCCTCGATCGGGACGCCGATGTGCTCGGCCACTAGGGAATTGCCCCCATCCGCACCGACAAGGTATTTCGAGCGCACGGTAAAGGTCTTGCCCGTCAACCGATCAAGGATGGTGGTTGTCACACCATCGGCGTCCGCGTCATGGCTCTGGTACTCGCAGGACATGCGCGCTTGCGTGCCGCGCGCGCAGGCGGTCTTGAACAACAGCGGTTCCATGAAGGTTTGCGGCAGGTCGTTCATCTTGCTGGGCGAACTCAAAAGATGTTCCGCGCGGCTGTTGGGATGGGTGCCCCAGGTCTGTATACGCCCCAGTTCCTCGCCCGTCAGACTTTCGCAAAACACATTGGTGCCCATCAGGTCCTGTTCGGTGGCATGCATGTAGGCCTCTGCCTCGACCTCGGGACCCAGATCGCGCAGCACCTCCATGGTGCGCTGGTTGGTGATGTGGGCACGAGGTGAATTGGCCAGCCAGCGATAGCGGTTCACCGCCATGTTCTCGATCCCGTATGAAGACAATAGCGCAGCCATCGCCGAGCCTGCAGGTCCGGTGCCGATGATCAGCACATCGGTGGTCATATCTGCCATGATGTGTTCCCCTCCCAAGGATCGTCAGTCTTGCAGCGGCGCACCCTTCCAAGCGGCCAGCCTTGATATTTGACATCACTTTGAGTGATTTGGGGAGAGAAAAGTAAGACGTATCAACATCTTTCTCGCCATCAGGTGCTGCGCTGACTCAGGGCAGCACGGCCCACACCATCACCAGATAGGTCCATTGGTGCATGGCCTGATCGAACCCGAACGCGCGCCAGTATCCGGCCTGATCCGGACCATGGCCCGAGCGGTCCGACCACACGCCCTTGGCCCAGTCGATATGAAAATGCACAGCCCATTCGACGACGGCAACAGTCAGTGCCAACCCGAACGGCACGCCCATCACCACGCATGCGATCAGCGATCCGGCACCATGAATACCCGCATGATAAACGCGGCCCATGTGCAGGTACCGGCCCCGGTCGCGCAGCATGCGTGGCGTTTGCAGGTAGAAATCCGCAAACAGGTGCTTGGTCTGCAGCAGGAACAGCAGCCCCAGCACAAAAGGAACAGGATCACTCAAGGACGCACCTTCACGGATTAGACTGCCCACCATCCTAAGATGGCAATCCGTTCTGGGCAATCCACCTAACGCAGGTGCCAAGCACTGTGCCACAAAGCATTGATTTAAAGGCCAACGCACGCTTAGATTGGCGCAAGGCGCAGGGCGTCAATATTGCGCAAGGTCACGGCTATCGAATCCTCCATTTTCGCCTTTATCTGGAAGTATTCCAAACGCGATCAGCTGATCCTTTTGAT
>JBCBDZ010000158.1:0-8434 GCA_038529225.1 Pseudomonadota bacterium
GAGTGGACTGGGCCCAGATCAGAAGCTGGCCGAACGCGGACCTTTCACGGCGTGTCCATGGGCCCGTACATCGTTGGCATGTGCAAGAGGCCGGGCAGGGCAAGACAATGCTGCTCTTGCATGGCGCAGGCGGCTCAACGCACAATTTCAGAGATATGATCAGACCGCTGGCGGTCGAATTCCACGTGGTCGCGATTGATTTGCCGGGGCAGGGGTTCACACAACTGGGCGCACGCCACCGCTGCGGACTGCAACCGATGGCGCAGGACGTCCTCGCGCTTTGCGCGCAAGAAGGATGGTCCCCCGAAGTCATTGTCGGCCACTCCGCTGGCGGAGCGATAGCCCTGGACATCGCAACGCAACTGGTGTCCCCGCAGGGACACAAACCGCTCGTCGTTGGCATAAATGCCGCTCTGGGAGAGTTTCCGGGACTTGCAGGCATGCTGTTTCCTTTGATGGCAAAAGCGCTGGCAGCCGTGCCATTCACCGCGCGCCTGTTTTCCGGTGCATCCGCCAATCCTGAGCGGATCAAGGCCCTAATCCAGTCAACAGGCTCTGAACTGGATCAAGGGGGACTTGATCTTTACCGGCGCCTTGTTGCGGACCGCAATCATGTCGATGGCACCCTCTTGATGATGGCGCAATGGAAACTGCGACCGCTACTGGATCAGTTGGGTGCGCATACGGGGCCTGTGAGGTTTGTCGTCGGCGAAAAGGATGTCACGGTGCCGCCGACCGTGTCCCTCGGCATGGCGAGGAAAATGCCAAATGCAGCTGTCACAAACCTGCCTGACCTCGGGCACCTTGCACATGAAGAGAACCCCGAACAAATGGCGACTCTTATCATTCAGATGGTGCAGGAATACGAAGCCAGTCAAAGGCCCAACTGATCCAGCATCGCGCGCACGGCCGCCTCAAGTTTGCGTGCATCCACCGCACCAAAATCCTGATCCATGCGCAGCTCGACCTTGCCCTTGGCGCCAGTGACCTTCACCGGACCGGATCTGCGATTCAACTTCAAAGTGGTTTTGGAAGACGCAAGAGGGCGCACCACCTCGCCATCCGGTTTGAATTCCAGCACCTGCTGCAGAATGCCAAGCTCTGCCTCAGCAGTGGCCGGGTCATGTGCGTCAAGAACAGCCTCCAGTTGCTGACGCAACCGCGGCATCTCTTCCAACGCCTTGATCAACCGCAAGCCTAGGGCGCGCGGGATCGCCTCGGGAAACTTCAGTTTATGCCCTACAAGGCCCATCAGAGCCGCAAAATGGCCTATGTAGTTCCGCTTCTGGCGTCCCGCGGATGCATACAGCGTTGCAATCGCTTCACTGATGTCGATGTCCATCTGATCGGAGTAAGACGCCGCCAACTGGCCCATCTCGGCAAAGGATATGTCGCGGCGCACAAGGTTCTCGTCAATCATCCGGCGATACAGACGCTCAAGCGCCTCCCCTTTGGCCACCAGACTTGCCGGAATGGTCGCAAACCGGATTTCACCCGTTTCCGCGTGAAGGGCCTTGTAGGCCTTCAACCGCCGGAAACCCTGCACCAACTCGTACCCGGTACCCGTGTCCTCAACCTGAATGGGATTGGACAGGCCAAGATCACGGATAGAGGTTTTAAGTTCGGCAAAGTCCGGGTCGTGCGCCGCACCGCGATCCCGTGTCAACTTGGACATGCGCACATCGCCGATCGGAATACGCGCAACAATGCCGCCATCGCGCTTCAGCGACACGTATTCGTGGGCCAACCGGTCGTTCTCTGCCCGGATTGCCGCTTCGGCCGTTTGCCGCTCACTCATCGCGGCCGCATTTTCTGAAATCGCCGCCGCCATCGGTCCGCGCCGCGTCGGTTCGGCCGGTGCATCCGGACCGTCCCGCGTAGGTGGCGCAGTCACACCCTCAGGTTCGAAATCAATGTCGAAAACACGGCGCTTGCTCATGCCTCATCCTCCAGTTTGTCCCAGGCTGTTCCCAGGTTCGCTTTAAATTCGTCATATGCGCGGTCGAAAGATGCGCGGGCGCGCCGCCATGTTTCGCGGGTCATGTCGCGATAATCCATTTCGTAGATGCTCGACAAAAACCGGCCCGACTGCTCGACCGCGCGGGTCATCTCGATCGGATGCTGGCAAACCCTATCTCCGAACACCTTTTCGAATGCGCCCTGCATGGCCCGGTGCAAATCGTTGCCCGGCTCGTAACGTGTCAGCAGGAACCGCAAATCCAGAAAGGACTTTGGCAGGCTCATTGTCCCCGTAGGGACAAGGCCATTGAAGCGCGCGAGGTCCTCGAGTGCCTCGGACAGCTGACCGATGAAAGACGTGGTCGAGTCGTATTCCCAATAACCAGGGCCAGACGGGATATAGAGGACGTCAGCGGCAAAAACCGCGTTCATGGATTGATAGCCGATGGCTGGGGGGCAGTCGAAAATGATCAGATCGTACGCGTCGGGCGCCAGCTGATCCAGAAAGCGCGAAACCGCCGCAAAGAAGGACCATTCCGGGTTGATGTGGCGGTACTGCGCCGAAGCGAATTCGACAAAGGCCGCGTTCGCACAACTGGGCACAAGATCAATCGTTGGCCAATTGGTCGGCTTGATGAAGTCAGAGGCGCGCAGCGCATCAAGACCCATGTCAACGATCGCGGCGGGCAATCTGCGTTGGGGCAGGGCTGTGCCAGACTCAGCACCGGTGGTTGCCGAATTCTGACGTGCGGTCTCCTGCCCGAGGTCGCGGGCCATGATACCCCAAACGGTGTATTCTTCCGCCACGTCTGACAGCCCCATCGAATGGGACAGAGTTGCCTGCGGATCAAAGTCCACGCACAAGACGCGGTAACCGTCCAACGCAGCCGCATGTGCAAAGTGGAGGGCCGTCGTGGATTTGCCGGCGCCGCCCTTGAAATTCGCTATTGCTGCACGGATGGCCCGCTTGCTCGCGGGGCGATAGGGCATCAGGCTTTTGCGGTTCACCTTGATGCGCCGCCGCATCTCGTTGATCTCTTCAAGCGTGTACCAGCGCTGCCGTCCGTCTTCTTCCACGATACCCTGCGGGAGGGTCGGATCAGCGGCGAGACGCCCGCGCAAAGTCGACTGGTTGGCCTTGAAAATCAGTTCAGCCACTTCCCACGACGAAAAGCGGCGCAGGGTCTTTTCGCTTTGTGGCGAGTAGGTCTGTTGACGAATGAACCCTTGCATCTTCAGTGACTGGGCCTGAAGCCGGGCGAGGTCGGAATGTGTAAACATAAGGTGCCTGCGTTGCGCGTCCCCACAGGGACAGTTTGGGACGTCTGAAAGTTGGACGCTAAATCTGCTCTGTTTTCGATTTACGCCTGTTTTGCAAAAAATGCAAAAGGGGATTACGGTTTAATCGGAAAACAAGCGCGCCCGAGGAAATGCGGCAGGTTCTGCCGGTTTCTGGTGTTTGGGACTCTCGGCTTGAACTGCGGGCAGGTACAACATTGTGGGGACAGGTTTTTGACACCGCCCACCTATTGGGTGACAACATGGCTTTAATGGGGGACATCCAACATGTCACCTAATACCGTTTAACCCAAAATTCTTTTGTTTGAATTGGGCGAAACAGATCGGTGACGATATCGATACTTGACAGAATCGGCGTTCTGGACGCAAATCAGTGAACCTAGCGGAATAACGGCGAGAACCGGGTGATATCCAACCGCTGGCAGGTGCATTCCGGGGGACTCTCGGGACATTACAGGAAAACGAGGGCAGTTATGCAAACGCAAAGGTCGGTCGGCCAAGGCGCGTCTGCGCGCAAATACGACATCATCACGGCATTAGGTGCTTTCGCTTTGGCGCGAGGCAAACATGATCAGCGCCGTGTCTTGAGGCTGATCACACTGATTACGGCGCGCTACAACTGGGCACGCGACGAATTGAATGTGGGGCAGCGCGAAATTGCGCGGCTCTGGTCGGTGGACACGCGCACGGTCAAACGGGAGATTGCGATCTGGCGCGCCCAGGGCTGGCTGATCGTGAAACAGCATGGCGCGCGGGGGCGGGTCACCCGGCACGGTCTTGATATCGAAAGGATGCTGGCGGATACGGCGGCCCAATGGCCTGCCGTCGGGCCTGACTTCGAATTGCGGATGGGTGTGGCGGAAAGGGAACCCAAAGTCGTTCCGCTTCCGGTCAAGGGCAACGTTGCGCCGCCGGATGTCGGGTGTGGAACGGAATGGGCGTTGGCCCAGGCGTCGCTGCACAGCGAGGACGCGGGCCTATATGCAAGCTGGATTGCCGGGCTGAACCGTGTGGAAAGGGCAGGGGGACGCTTGACCCTGCGCGCCCCGTCGCGATTTCATGGCGCCTATGTGCAAACCCACCTCGAAAGGCGCATTCTCCTTGCTTGCCGTGACGTGGACTCAGACGTGACCGAGATCAGGATCGTGTTTTGAAACCGGGTTTGTCCCAAGCCGCCAGTGCACTGGTGCTGACACCCCTATCGAAACTCTGCAAAAATGCCTGCTACGGTGCCATCTTCGACCATGTTCATGATGGCAGTCCGGTAGAGATCAGCAACGTCGTCAGGGAACTCAGGACCGGCGACAGCGTACATTGGGACCGAGTGAATCGGATCGCCCGCTTGCAGGGCCGTCTGCATCCCCAATTGCGCCCATATCGAGCGGGCGGCCCTTTCCGACTGAACCCAGGCGTCGATGCGCCCCGCATGCAACATCCGCGCGTTGGAAGACGAACTGGCGACCCTGACAAGGTTTTCAAAGCCGAGGCTGGTCAGAACCGTATCGCCTGACGAGTCCTTTACCACACCGATTGCAGAAAGTGTTCGACCCTCATCAAGCGTATTGATGGGACTGCCGATGGTGAGAAAGTGCAACTCTGCCGCGTCATAAGTGGCCAGCCATAAAAACTGGTCCTCACGCGGCGCGGTCCGGAAAAGTGCGGGCATCATGCAATCATTTTGGGTGGTCACCCGGTGCAGGGCCCGTTGAAACGGCATTTCTTCAAACACGATGGCGCGCCCTGACCGCTGTGCGGCGATGCGCAGGATTTCAACAGAAATGCCAGTCAGCGCGCCGTCTTGCGAAATGATGAAAGGCGGGAAGTGAGCCACGACAGCGCAGTCGAGCGGCTTGGTTTGCTGAGCGTGGGTCAGCCCCGCGACTGTCATGCTGTAACCAAGCACCAAAACGGCAGCCGGTGCGCCCATGAAACCGGGCCGTTTGAAAAAACGACAGATTGCCATTCCTGTTTTCTCCATCGCGGGGTTCTGGTGTCGCTGGTCCGCCGGCAGACTGGATGTCTACAACTTAAGATAGTGTGAACGCGAGTGCGAAGCGATGGTCAACAAAAAACGCCGCCGGATCGATCCGGCGGCGTCCGTCATTCAAAAACCGAAGTGATCAAATCAGTTGGTTGCCTCGGGCGCTGGGGAAAGGGACGCCAGATAGGCATAGAGGTTGATTGCATCCTCTTCCTTGCGCACCTTGTAGGTCATTTTGCTGCGCCCCTTGTCACCAGTGATCTCGCGGAGATACGCAGTTGGATCCTGGACATAGGTCACGAAGACTTCTTCGGTGATAACTGTGTCGGAGTCTGCCGCGATCTGGTTGATGTCAGAGTAACGGAACCCGTCCACCTGGCCAAATTTGCCCCCAACTATGCCATAAAGGTTCGGGCCCGTTTTGGCGTTCTTTCCGGCAAGTTTATCGCCAGCTTCATTCTGGACGACATGGCAGGAAATGCATTGACGGAATGCTTTTTCGCCTTCGGCGACATCACCGGAGGCCGCGTGACCATCGGCGAACGCGGGCAGGGACAGAGTGGTCGCTGCCAGAATTGTAAGAGTACGGAACATGGGTGTCTCCTTCACTTTTGTTCTTGGACATGAACGTAGCGACTTCACGATCAAGTCAACAGTAACTTTGAATTGATGCGTGTGTGGGCGGGAATTGCAGGCTGCAATTCCCCGCTATGCCACGGCGTGACTGATCGCACACTGTTTCCACAAGTCCTTGAGCGCATACACAAGGTGTTCGATGTCATCAATGCTGTGCAGCGGCGAGGGTGTGAACCGCAACCGTTCGGTGCCCTTGGGCACGGTCGGGTAGTTGATCGGCTGCACGTAAATCCCATAGCGTTGCATCAGATAGTCTGACAGCATCCGGCATTTGACCGGATCCTTGATCATCACAGGAATGATGTGTGACGGATTGTCGAGGTGTGGAATGCCCTCTTGATCCAGACGTTTGCGCAAGTAAGCGACGCGTTCACGTTGCAGCAATCGTTCCTGATCGGATTGCTTGAGGTGCCTGATCGACGTTTGCGCGGCCGCAGCCACAGCCGGGGGCAGGGCGGTCGTAAAGATAAACCCGGATGAGAACGACCGGATGAAGTCACACATTGCCTCAGAGCCGGTGATATAGCCGCCCACTACGCCGTAGGCCTTGCCCAGCGTCCCTTCGATCAGGGTGATGCGGTCCATGAGCCCTTCACGCTCGGCCACGCCGCCCCCTCGGGGGCCGTACATGCCGACCGCGTGCACTTCGTCGATATAGCTCATCGCGCCGTGTTTTTCACAAACGTCGAGGATTTCGGCGATAGGTGCGATGTCGCCGTCCATGGAGTAGACGGACTCAAAGGCCACGATCTTTGGTGCATTTGCGGGCAGGGCGGCCAGCTTGCGATCCAGATCTTCGGGATCGTTGTGACGCCAGATCACCTTGCTGGCACGGGAATGGCGGATGCCTTCGATCATGGACGCGTGGTTCAACTCGTCGCTGAGGATCACAGCGTCGGGCAGGCGTGACCCTAGGGTGCTTAGCGCGGCCCAGTTTGATACATAGCCAGACGTAAACAGCAACGCACTTTCCTTGCCGTGCAAGTCTGCCAGTTCAGCCTCGAGAAGCTTGTGGGCGTGGTTGGTTCCGCTGATGTTGCGGGTACCGCCGGCACCTGCGCCATAGAGGTCTACAGCATCCTTGAACGCCTTGGTGACACTTTCATGCTGCCCCATGCCCAGATAATCGTTCGAGCACCATACCGTCACCTCGTCGGGGGCGTCGTCATCATGGCATTTCGCTTTGGGAAACGACCCGGATTTGCGTTCAAGTTCCGCAAAAATCCGGTAGTTCCCTTCCTCTTTCAGAGCGTCGATCTGAGATTGGAACAATACATCAAAGTCCATGATGTCCCCCTTGGTGTGTTTGGTGTTCTGGTTTTGGTTTTGGCGTTGGCAGCATCCAGCGCCAGAGCCGTTCGTCGGGGATGGGAAGGACCATCACCCAGTGTTCTATGGTTGCCAGCACGGTTAGGGCTGTCAGAAGCGCAAAGCCGGTAATGTGGCCGGCGGTTTCAGCGGCATAAAGCCGTTCGATCCAGCAGGCGGCTGCAAAGGTCAGCGCCGTGACCGAGACCGGAAAGAACCAGTTCAGGCTGCGAATGCGGAAGTGACTGGCGAGGTGACCGAGTGCCTCGGGCAGAAAGTCGACGTTGATGTGAGGTACGCCAAAGAAAAGGTTCAGCTTGGCCGAAACACGGGCAAAAAACAGAACGGCGAAGGTGTAGAATGCAAATGGATTGGGCGCCTGCCAGAGTGCCAGCCCGAGAGCGACAAGAACGGCGGCCAATAGCATCTCGTGATACGCCAGCGTTCCCCATGCCCTTATGAACCGTTCCCATTCAGCCACATGGGCGGGCAGGGGGCGTGTGTTGGGTCCGGTGATGATCCCTGTGAGGAAGGCCATCTCAATCCAGCCCCAAAGGGAGAGCGCGGACAGGAACGCGACATAGATGCCGAAAACATCCGTGACAGTTGCAGACCACCACGCGCCATAGGCCCCAAAGGCCATCAATGGCAGAGCTGCTAACGTCGTGTTGCGCCGCGCCTTCGGGCCGGCCCTGTCAGCGTATTTCACTGCCATCAATATCGTGCCGGTGGAGAACCACCAGATGAAAAGCGCAATGAAGGCGGCAATCCAGGGGGTCATTCAATCCCCCCTGTGACCGGACATCGACACGATGTCCGGCAGTTTTCTGACGCAGAAAACAGGGCGCCTGGAAACTGTGTCAGTTTCCAGACATTTTCCGCGTCGGAAAATGGATATGTGGCCGTTTGGCTCAATACGCAGGCTCCAGCCGGACAGATGCAGGCATCTTGTGCGACTTGGACGGGATCGTGAACAAAGACACAAACGCCAAGCCAGCGCGGATTTGCGCCCCGAGCTTCCTCAGACCCTTGGCTTGGGCCATGTCGGCATTGGCCTTCTGCAACCGTTCCAGTCCCGGTTGCCAGCGCGGGTGATCGATGTCCAGCGTGATGGGAAAGATCTGCTCGGACAGCTTGGATGTCTTGGTAAAGACCTCGTGCGCGTACCAATCGGGATCCACTCCAAGGGCCTTGTGAAAGGCGGGGCGCTGGTGATCACGCACATACATCGTTGCGTAGACGGCTGTCAGG
>JBCBDZ010000159.1:0-8270 GCA_038529225.1 Pseudomonadota bacterium
CCCCCCGCGCCGCGATAGCACCAGTGCAGTAAAATGTCCGCGCCGCGCGACAATGCCGAAATGTCGTCGTTGATACCGGTGTCGCCCGAATACACGAACTTCTTGCCGCCCGACTCCACGGAAAAGCCCAGACAGTCCAGTATGGGTTGCGCATGTGTGGCTTTGGCTGATCTCAGCGTCCAGCCATTACCCGCATGGGCGTACCCCGCCTCGATTTCGGATATGTGCGGCGTGGGCCATGGGCGCGGCAGGGTCCCGCCACGCGCCACCCAGACCTGCTGGCTTTGGGTCAGTTCGGTGCGCGCCCTGAGATCGTTGCTCAAGACACCGTTTCGTCCGAAATATCCATCCGTGATCTTTGCCAGCGGTTTCGGGCCAAAGACTTTTAGCGGGGGCGCACCTTCGTCCCAGGCGGCATGAACAAGCCGCGCATAATCCATCATGTGATCCGAGTGATAATGGGTAAAGAACAGATGCGTGATGTCCTTTGGCAAAAGGCCCGAGCGAATGAGGTTGTCCACAACCCCGCCGCCGCAATCAAACAGTATGCGATCTGTGCCGACCTCCAGCAAAAAGCCCGATGAGGCGCGCCGCGCACAGGCTTCCGGTGAGCCAGAGCCAAGGATCGTAAGTCTCATCTGGACCTCATGTGGCTGGCGGTGGCGTGGCGCCCGGCGCGCCAAGTTTCATGGCTGCCTCGCGGCCCCCATAGCTGTCGATCAACGCCGCCTGATCGGCAAAGGCCTGCGCGTTTGCGGCAATCGGATCAACCTTCGAATTCAACGCGGCCGTCAGGTCGCGCACCACGTCCGCATATGCCGGATCGGCGGCAAGGTTTCTGGCTTCTTCCGGGTCATCAACGAGATCGAACAACTCCGGCTCAAATCCAATATAGGTGTTCAGCTTCCAACGCCCTTTGCGCAGCATGAAGCCGCCGGAAACGGCGCCAACCGCGTGATACTGGCTGATGATGACACGATCGGGATTAAACTCTTGGCGGACGATTTGTGTAAGCGGCACGCCTTCGCATTCAAAATCGAGGCCGAAATGCTCAGGAATTGTTGCCGCGACATCCAGCAAGTCAACCGGGGTATCGCAGGTCCCAACGGGGACGTCTGGGCCTGCCATGATCATCGGGATTGCGACAGATTCCTGATAGAAGTTTGACTTGCCCCAAAGTCCGCGCGCGCCCACGTTGTCGCCGTGGTCGGACGAATAGATAACGCTGGTGTCATCCGTTAGCCCGTTGTCTTGCAAGGCGTCCATCAGGCGACCGACATTGTGGTCCATCCATGTGACGAGGCCGAAATAGGCCGCCACTGCCGCACGACGTTCGGCTGGGGATGTGAAATTGGCCTCACTGTCCATCTGCGCATTTTGAAGTTCGACCCAAGGGTGAGGTTTGTAGCCATCTTTCGGGTTCATTTTCGGCGGCGGCAGGCTGTCGGGCGGATAAAGATCAAAGAAGTCCTGCGGCACCACGAGGGGGAAGTGAGGCGCGACAAGACCAACATACAGGCACCAGGGTTTCGCATCGTCTGCATGATCAGACAACCAGTCCATGGCACGCTCTGTCACCGCCTGATCGTAGTCGGTGTATTTGCTGGTGCCTGCGCCGATATATGCGCCAAGCATGCGAGAGGGTGGCGATATGCGTTCGTTTTCCGCGCGGACAGACCCCCAGACCATGCCCGTTCCATTGACCACATGCATCGGGATGTGCTCGCGATCGAACCCAGCCGGATCACCATTCCTTCGATAGTGCAACTTGCCGATGCTTTCGACCGGGACGCCCGCATCTTGCAGACAGTGACCCCACCCCGGAATCTGCCCGTGATAGGGCATCGCGTTGTCCCACAGTCGGGTTTGATGGACGTGACGCCCGGTGGCAAAGCTTGCACGGGCGGGCACGCATATTGGCGAGGGGGTGTAAGCGTCGGTAAAGCGCGTTCCTCTCTCTGCCAAGGCATCCAGATTTGGGGTGCGCACAAATGGATGTCCCGCGCAGCCCATGGCCCTCGCTTGATGTTCATCCGACAGAATAACCAGCAGGTTTGAAGGCATCAGGTGTCCGTATCTTCCGCCGCAACTTCGAGCGTTTCAAGAATGCGTCGTAACGTGGCAACATCCTCGGCACTCAGATTGTCTTGCAGCTTTGCCTGCCTGCGGCGCATCTTGGGAAGTGCTGTGTCAAAGATTGACTGCCCCTTCGGCGTGAGGCGCAAAAGATGAACCCTGTTGTCCTTGGCGTGATCCGACGAGGTGACAAGGCCGGTTTCTATGAGCGACTTCACGTTGCGGCTGATCAGGCCCTTGTCCATTGCCGTGTATCGCACCAATTCCGATGCCGTGACCTCTTCGGCGCCACCGATGAAGGCAATCATCCGCCATTGGTTGAGCGTCACACCGACCGAGTCGTGCAGGATTTTGGACGCCTGCGCGTTGAGTTTCTGGTGCACACGGGAGATTCTGTACGTCAGAAAATTGTTCAGCTGTGCCAGCTGCGGATTCAGGTTTTTCGGTGATTCATCATTCATTCTCGACCTCTACCGCCGATGATCGTGCCTAAAAGTTGCTCCGTCAACTAAATAGTTGACGGAGCAACTATCTTGTGTCTCTCTATGCTTAAAGTCAGGGAGGACTCAATGAAAAACCTTATCACAGCGGCTGTCGCCGCTTTTGGAATAGCGGTCTCCGCAATATCTGCAAATGCAGCCGACTGGACCCCGCCGGGGCCCATCAAACTGATGATTGCATTTGCCACCGGTGGCGGGGCTGACACGCAGGCACGCTTGATCGCGGAAGAGCTGGAAGCGCGTACAGGCTGGCAGTTCATTCCAGAGCAGGTGACCGGCAAGGGCGGCGTCAACCTGCTCAAAACGATGAAAGACATGCCCAATGACGGCTCGGTCATCGGCATGGTGGTTACCGAGTCGCTGGGCTACAACCTGTATGCCGCCAAGGCCGGCATGACACCGGCGGATTTCACGGGGCTGACCACGACCGCCGGTTTTCAGATGGGTGTCGTCTCCCAAAGCAGCAAAGGCTGGACCACGATCGCCGACGCCGTTGCGGCCGCGAAAGCCGGAGAGGAGCTGCGATTTGGCACGATGAGCCCGCGCTTGGCGGACCTTGCGTATCTGCTGGGCAAGGCGCAAGGCGTTGAATTCAACATCATCTCCGTCAAAGGCGGAAAAGCGGTAATGAACGGCGTCACCGCTGGCGACATGGATCTGGGCTTTATGGCGGGTATTCAGGGCAAAGGTGTTGCTGCTGGTGATCTGGTCAATCTGGCGTCCGCTCTCAGCACGCCGCTGGTTCAAACGCCGGACGCACCAACATTTGCTGACCTCGGCGTTGCCTATGACAGCGATGGCTACTTCATGTTTGCAGGCCCCGGCGGCATGTCGGACGATGCGCGCGCAGCGCTTTCCGATGCCATCGCGGACATCGTCTCTGACCCGAAAACCAAAGCGGGTGGTCTGATCAAAAAGGCATTCGGCGGTCCGTCCATCATCAAGGGGGCGGAACTGGATGCATTGCTGGCAAAGGGTTTTGACGAATCCGAAAGCTTGATCAAGGCAGCGTCTGAGTAGTCAGACCAAACCTCGGGCGTCCTGAATTGGGCGCCCGAAGTGTATCTGGAGGAAACAAGATGTCGGCAACATCGCGATCCAACCTCATCCTCGGATTGATTTGCATCGTGTTTGCGACGGCGCTGACTTTCATCTGGATTCCTTTCGACACCGAAAGCGGGATTGTCGAAAAAGTACGCGGCCGTTTTAACATTGGCGACGCATTGGCACCGACGGTTGCCGCATGCTTCATCTTGTTTGGTGGCATTCTGCTGCTTGTGTCCGAACGCAGTGCACCAGACCAGCCTGCGCTTGGCAAAAGCCACATCACCTTCATCGCCAGCTTGATGGCGGTCGCGGTTACGGGCCTTTTGGTCATGCGCTTTGCCGGTCCGGTTTTGGCTGAAACCGCCAACCTCTTTCGCGCCGAACCCATCGAATACCGTCTGCTGCGCGCAACGCCGGGTTGGAAACACATCGGGTTCGCCTTGGGTGGCATCATCATGGTGTCGGGGACGATCGCCGTCGTAGAGCGCCGATTTTCTCGTCGCGGCCTCCTCACAGCCCTATTGGCCGTCATCGCCATGATCGTTGTGTTTGATGTTCCGTTCGACGATCTCCTCTTGCCGCCCAACGGAGACGTCTGATGGGCGTCCTGGACTATGTCTGGCTCGGCGTTTTGGCGGTCTTCCAGGGCCCCGAAGCGTTCACCCTTCTGGGAATATCCGTATCGATCACCGTCGTGATGGTTCTTACGGGATTTCTTTTTGGCATCGTTGTCGGGTCGACACCGGGCCTTGCCGGTCCCTTCGCGATGGCGATTTCACTGCCCATTCTGATTTCCATCTTCGGCTATTCGCCAGACGCCTTGTTGCCGGTCATGGGCTTTCTCATTGGCATCATGAAAGGCGCAACACTTGGCGGCGCCGTACCCGCCATCCTGTTCAACACGCCCGGAACGCCGGACGCATTCATGACCACACTGGATGGCTATCCGATGGCGCGAAAGGGACAGGCGAGGAAAGCCTTGCGTGTCGCCCATCTGTCGTCGGCCTCGGGCGATACGTTTTCGGATATTGTGCTTTTTGTCTGCGCACCGTTCCTTGCCATTCTGGTCGAGTCCTATCTGGACCTGCCGGAAAAGACGGGCCTGCTCATTTTGTCTCTCAGCTTTATTGCCGCCGTGATCGGCGGATCGCCGGGCAAAGGTCTGATTTCCATCGGGCTTGGCCTGCTTGCCGTTTACATCGGCACCGGCGAAGACTTTTATCCCAGGCTGTCGATGGGGACAGACCAATTGTCGCGCGGCTTTCCGATCACCACCGCAGTTCTGGGCGTGCTGATCATCGGTGCGGTGTTCAAGGGCCTTGAAGAAACATGGCGCGAGAACAGGACCGCCACGTCGGTCGAAAACGGACCCGAGATCGGGAGCCAACGGCTGAGTTGGACAGAAGTCAGACGACTGATCCCTTTCATTTCCCGCTCTGCACTTATCGGAACGGGGGTCGGTGCGCTGCCCGGTGTGGGCTCCACGCTTGCCGCGACACTGGGATACTCGGTCGGCCGTGCCCGTCATGCAAAGACAAAAGCCCCGGAGGCGCCCGAGTTTGGCAAAGGGGCACCCGAAGGCATCGCCGCAACCGAAGCGGCCAACAGCGCTGTGTCGGGTGCCAACCTGATCCCTGTGCTTTCTCTGGGCATTCCGGGCAATGCAGCGGCCGTGTTTCTGATCCTTGCGACCGAAACAATCGGGGGGTTCAACCCCGGCCCGGCTGTGTTCCGCTTTTCGGCGGAAGTGGTCAATCCAGAGCTTGTCGTCGCCTTTGGCCTTTTCACCTGCATGACCATCGCGAACCTGTTCAACTGGACAATAGGCGGCGTGTTCATGCGGTCTATGGGCTTCATGATCAGGATCCCAAAGCAGCTTTTGCTGCCGTCCGTGTTGCTGCTGACGCTCACCGCAATCTACGTCCAGGAAACCCGGCTTGAAGCGATATGGTTCGCTCTGGGATTTGGCGTGCTTGGGTACTTCATGCGGGTCCTTGCCATATCGCCGCTGCCCTTCGTCATCGCCTTCATTCTCGGCAAATCTTTGGAGGAAACAGCCCGTCAGGCCTATTCAGCCACAGGCAATGATCCCTTCTTCCTTTTGACCAACCCGATCGCCCTTGTTTTTGTCCTGATGTCCGTTGCCGTGATCATCTTTTCGGGACGCAAACCAAATAGAGCCACGCCATGAGCAGACCAAACATCATCCTGATTTCATCCGACCAGCACCGTGCAGACTGCATGGGTTTCAAGGGGCGCAACATCAAAACGCCACATCTGGATCAAATGGCGGCAGAAGGAACGGTTTTTGACGCGTGCATCACGCCCACAGTCGTCTGCCAACCTGCGCGCGCTTCAATCCTGACAGGGCAGCTGTGCCGTACCCATGGGGTGCATGACAACGGCATCGACCTGCCGCCGGAGATTGGTGAGAAAGGATTTGGTGGGTCTATGGCTGCTGCGGGGTATCAAACCAGCTACTTCGGCAAGGCGCATTTTTCAACCTTCCACACCTATGAACCAACGGGTTCGCCAGAGTGTTTGCGCTCTTCTGCCGATTATCCCGACACTTGGAATGGCCCCTATATGGGCTTTGAACATGTCGAGTTGATGCTGGTCGGTCACAACTGGTGGGCCCCTGCAAAACCGCCTGCAGGTCAGCACTATGAGCGTTTCTATCACATGGATGGCAAGGGCGACGCGCGCACGAAACTGATGTGGGAAAACGCCGGTGACACCAAGGGGGCAGCGCAGGTCTGGCATTCGAAACTGCCCGTCGCATATCACAACACGCCATGGACGGCGGATCGCGCGATCGAGTGGTTGCGCCACGGGCGCGACACCGAAAAACCGTTCTGCACCTGGATCAGCTTTCCCGACCCGCACCATCCCTTTGACTGCCCCGAGCCGTGGTCGCGGCTCCATGATCCGGCAGACGTTGATCTGCCGGAAAACCGCACCCGCAGCTTTGACGGCAAACCGTGGTGGCACAAGGCCGCGATTGAAGGTGAGCCAGCTGATCCCAAATACGCGGATATCCGCAAGGCCTATAGCCGTATCGCCCCGCAAACCGACGAACAATTGCGCGAAATCGTCGCCAACACTTATGGCCAGATCAGCTTTATCGATCATCAGATTGGCCGGATCATGAATGCGCTGATGCAAGAAGGTCTCGATGAAGATACCATCGTTATCTACATCTCCGATCACGGCGACTGGCTGGGCGATCACGGGCTGATCCTGAAAGGTCCGATGCATTACGAAGGGCTGTTGAACGTGCCCATGATCGTCAAAGGTCCGGGGGTTCCAACTGGAAAAGTGGTCGGCGAACCGGTCTCGACAATCGATCTGGGCCCGACGTTCTTTGACTATGGCGAGGCAGATGCGCAACTTGCGCAACATGGCAGCAGCCTGCGACCACTGATCGAAGGGGAGGCAACGCGCGAGTTTGCCCGCAATGAGTGGGGCCTGCTGCCCGGTCGCGTCGGCGTTGCACTGGAACTGCGCACCGTGCGCACCCGCACCCACAAGCTGACTGTGGATTTGATATCCGGCGCAGGCGAGATGTATGATTTGCAGTCTGACCCGGGCGAGATGGTGAACCTGTTCAATGCCCCCGAGAGCGCAAAGATACAGGCCTTGCTGTCCGGCTATATCGACAGTCGCCCTCGGGACACGCTGCCAGATCAGGTTCCTGTTGGAACTGCGTGACAAAAAGCGCGTGACGGTCGACCGTCCGCTGGCCATTCGTGTGGCGCGGCGAATGCCATGATCACCTGTATCGCGCTCAAACCGGACCCTCGCTGTACCGCCATCCCGCGCACGGGCAAAGGATTGGCCTCACAGCCGCAATACCCCACTCATCAACACATGCGCGCCCCCCGCGACGACCACGCCCGCGACCGCGTCGCGCGGGCCCAGCACCTCGACCTGTGCCTGACCGGGGCGGCCGAGGCCATGTCCCTGACGCGCTGACAGCTTGGGGCTTTCGATCAGCCCTTCGGCCCAAAGATACGCCGCCATCGCCCCGGTGGCCGAGCCGGTGAACGGGTCCTCGGCGGGGCTGGGTGGCGCCATCAGCAGACGCGCGTAGCTGTCGCCTGTGTCCGGGACGTCTGTCAACGTGACCCAGAAGGGTTCCATCATGTCCGTGCCCTCAACGCCCATATGGGTCAGAAAGCTGCGGAACCCCTCGAGGTCAAAGCGCACCGCGTCCAGCACGGCGCGGTCCCGCAGAACGGTGATGCAAAACGGCAGGCCGGTGGAGACAAAGCGGGGCGCATGAAGGATGTCGCCCGGATCGATCCCGCCAACTTTCGCTACGACATCGCGCGGAACGTGCGCGCCAAATTCCGGCGCAATCTGGGTCATGGACACCTGCGTGCCGTTCACCTCGACCGGGACAAGGCCTGCACCCGTCTCAAGCATCAGCGACCCATCCCCGATCAAACCGCGATGGCGCATCGCAGCCACGGTTGCCACAGTCGGATGGCCTGCAAAGGGAATCTCGCGGCTGGCCAGAAAGTAGCGCACGCGGATGTCAGCGATGTCCGACGGCCCGGTAAACGTGCACTCGACCAGCGACGTTTCCCGCACAAACGCCATGGCCGTGCCCGGCTCCAGCACGGCACCGCCATGTACCACAGC
>JBCBDZ010000160.1:0-8231 GCA_038529225.1 Pseudomonadota bacterium
CTTCGATATAAGTCTGATCAACGTCAAGTCCGAGCCCCAGATACCCTTCGGTCTCGATAATGCTCTTCACGCGCGGATCGCGGCGGAACCACGGCCCTTTCCCTTTGGCCTCGGGGTGGTTCTTGGCCCAGACCTTGGTCCATTGATTGGCTTTGATCTTGTCGGCATCCGCCGCCTTGATCGTTTGCAGAAGGTAGACGTTGTTGGCGCCAAGCTCCGGATCATCCAGCATCAGGCCATCGACAGTGACGGTCTGTCCACAGAACGGCGCCAGTTCAACAGCAGCGCCAGTAAAGGCCGGTTGGCTGTTTTTCATGGGCAAAACCAAGACGTCATCGGCCGTGCGTACAAGGCCCAGTTGTCGTCTGCCAGCACCACAATCGTCCGGGCAGTCCCCGGTCAGTGTGCACAGAACGTCCACGACTTCGGCATCGAACTTGGCAGGCACTTCGGCATAGAGGTTCCAGGAGCGGGCTTCGGAGCCTTCCGAGAAATCCTGCGCGGCGAGCGGGCTGGCGATCAGCGCCAGACATGCAATCAACTGTTTCATTTGTTGGGATCCGGAATCGAGAAGGGTGGAACGTTGCCGTAGTCATTGTGGTTCTGGTTGGTGATATCCAGATCGGAAACCACGTCCGCGACGACGAGGTAGTTCAGTCCATCGCGCTCATAGAGCATGCCGTCAGCCTCGACCGTGTGCGCGGCAAGGTTCAACAGCGTGTCACCGCCCGCCGCCTCGGCGTCATCGCCCACCTTGAGCACCATGTAGACGGTTCCATCTTCGGCAAGCAAGCCGACGGGGATACCGCCCGCGCTGCACCACAGGGCGCATGTATGGTGGGCCGACCCGACGACAGCGTCCGGGCTGCCCATGACGCCTGAGTAGTAGCACCACGTATCGATAATCTCGCCCGTGACCTGAATGCGGGTGCCCTCCGCCGCATGCGCGCCCATCGGTGTGGCCAATAACAGCAGCGCCGCGCCGAGTGTCGCTTTGCGTGAAAACTTCATTGTCCTGCCCCCTCTTGTGATATGAGTCGAGCCTACGGACAAAACCTCGCGGGTCAAATCACGCTTTGGCCGCGCGCGCATTTGTGATCGCTTGGCGCTGTGGGTCGCGCATGCTAGAGTTTGCCCAATGACAAAGAGGCACGAGCGGGCCCGGCACATACTGAGATGACGGCACTGAGCAAATATCAGCGGCTCGAAGCGACGGGCCTGTGGCGCAGCACGCCGGATGGGCAACGACGCGAAGTGTTCGTGTCCATTGGCGATGCCACGCTGGTGATCAGTGATCTCAACAACCGCGCGCTCACCCATTGGTCTTTGGCTGCCATTGAACGGGGCGGAGACGTGGATGGCCGCCATGTGTTTCACCCGGACGGCGATCCCGGCGAAACGCTGGAATTTGCGCCTGCCGAGACAGAGATGATCGAGGCGATCGACACGTTGCGCCAGGCCGTTGCGCGCGCGCGCCCTCATCCGGGCCGTGTGCGCTGGTTGGGGGCTGCGCTCTCCGCACTGGCCGTTGGCGCGCTGACCGTGTTCTGGCTGCCCGGTGCGCTGGTTGATCATGCAATGCGCGTGGTGCCTCCGGTAAAGGAGGCTGAAATCGGGGCGGCCTTGCTTGTGCGTATCGAACGTGTGTCGGGCGCGCGGTGCAGAAGTGTGCAGGCGCGCGATGCGCTGAGCGCACTGTCGCAACGGGCCGGAGTGGCACGGATCGTCATCGTACCCGGCGGCGTACGAGAAGCTCTGGCGTTGCCCGGTGGTACGATCCTGTTGAACCGCGCGCTGGTGGAAGACTATGAAGAACCTGATGTGGCGGCGGGTTACGCACTGGTCGAGCAGGTGCGCAGCATGGCAACCCCGCCGTTGCGGACGCTTCTGGAACATGCAGGCGTGCGCGCTTCGGTGACCTTGTTGACCACCGGAGTCATGCCACCCAGGGCCCTGGACGACTTTACCGCTGCGCAGCTGTCGCGTTTTGCACCAACCCTGCCTGCCGAGGTGGTGCTGCCGGCGTTTTCCGAGGCCGCCTTGCGCAGTACGCCCTATGCGCGGGCACGCGACATTTCAGGGGAACAAACGCTCGAATTGATCGAGGCCGATCCGATGACCGGCCAAGACCCGGACCCGATCATGCCCGACCGGGACTGGCTCCAGCTTCAATCCATTTGCGAAAGCTGAGCACAGGGCGGATCAGGATCCGCCTTACGCAGGTTCAGCGCAAAAAGGCGTCGTTGAATCCCGCCGCACGGCTGGTGCGCAGGGCTTGTTCCAGAGTGCCTATATCTGCAAAAGGCCCGGCCACAACAACCTGATAGCTTTTGCCCCCACGCCGGAGCTTGCCAATGCGGGCGGGCAGGCCGGCGCGCAGGATACGCTGTGCAGCAGCCTGTGCGTTTGCCGGTTCACCGTAGGTGCCGACCTGCACATAGCGACCCTTGCTTGCACCCTTGACCTTGGCCGGAACAACCGGCGCGGCGGCCGAACGTGTCGACACGGTCGGCGCACGGCTCTTGGATTTGTTGCGCACGATACGCTTTTGCAACTGACCATCGCGGTACACAAGGGTCACACTGCCCAATTCGCGCAGCTGGGTGTCCATGTCGGTATAGGGATAAACCAGCGCGATTTTTGCTGTCACATCCTCGCCGGAGGTGCGATCGACGAGCCGCCGCGGCACGGTCTGTGTCCACACCAGCTGTGTGCGCGCAATGCCTTCAAGCGATTGCTCCGCTCGGCGTGGGTTCAACCGATCATCGTCCCAAACACGGCGATATCCTTCGGGCACGGGGAACACATCCTGGCGGGGGCGCGTTTCATAAACCTGCCGTGGCACGACACGGGACTTGCGCGTGACGGTCGGCGGGGCCGGAACGGCTTTTGGCGCTGCGCGCGCCACCTGCGCGGGGGCGGCCACCGGTGCGGGGCTGGGTGCTGTTGCAGCGGGGACGGGTCTGACTTGCGGGCGTGGCGCTGGTGTCGCGGCCTGGGGTGCCGGAGCAGGTGCCACCGTCTCGGCAACAACGGGCGGCGCAGGGTCCGGTGCAATCGCGCGTTGTGCACCGCTCAGAGTTGGCGTCTGCCCGCAGATCAGTTGGCGTTGCTGATTGACGCGCGGGACCCAATTGATATTGCCGTCAATGCCTGCGCGGATGAACACGCATCCGTTGCTGTCTACATATTGCGCGCCACGATAAGACGCAGGCGGCAGTTCCGCTGGCGCCTGGACAGTACTCAGGTCCTGTGCGCTTGCAATCCCCGTGCCAAAACTCAAACCGATCACAGAGATCGCGACAATTCTTGTAAAACGCATCATATCCCCCGCAAGATATAGTAGAAACGATGCCCCAACTGCGCCGGTTAGTAAAGCCGGCGCTGCCGCTATTTGGTGCCAAACATGCGATCACCTGCATCGCCCAGCCCCGGAACGATGTATCCGACGTCATTGAGACGCTCATCGCATGCCGCGGTGACGATGGGCACATCGGGATGGGCCTCTTTCATCCGGGCGATTCCCTCGGGCGCGGCCAACAGACACAGAAAGCGGATATTGGTCGCGCCTGCCTGTTTCAAAAGATCAATTGCCGCGGCAGACGAGTTGCCCGTGGCCAGCATCGGATCCACGGCAATGACCAGTCGATCCTCCAGTGCTTCGGGCACTTTGAAGTAATACTGAACCGGCTGCAGCGTTTCTTCATCCCGGTAAAGGCCAACAAACCCGACACGTGCCGAAGGTATCAGTTCCAGCACGCCATCCAGCAACCCATTGCCTGCCCGCAGGATTGAAATGAGGGCCAGTTTCTTGCCAGCGAGGGTGGGGGCGTTCATGTCGGTCATCGGAGTTGAGATACGCTTGGTCGTCATCTCGAGGTCCCGGGTCACCTCATAGGCCAGCAGCTGGCTGATTTCACGCAACAACTGACGAAACACCGCCGTCGGTGTGTCGGCATCACGCATGATGGTCAGTTTGTGCTGAACGAGGGGGTGATCAACGATGGTAAGATGTTCGGACATAGCGGCAGGCTCCTTGCTTGCCCCTTAGTGCCGTGCCAGCCCGCCAAGGACAATCCCTTGACGCATCCCGCTCTGCTTCTCTGATTTGAAAAAATCCCGGGGTTTGGGGCAGAGCCCCAAGACACGTGTGTCAACACAAATTGAATCGCGTGCGCACGTCAGTGCGCTCACTTTGGCGGCACGCCCAAGTGGCGGGCCACAAGAGCCGCCACATCGACAAAGCCCATCAACCCCAGCGGAGGGCCGTCATAGCCTTCAACCAGCACAGGCACGCGTTCCCGAGTATGATCGGTGCCGACCCACGTGGGATCATTGCCATGGTCAGCCGTCAGCACCAACAAATCAGTGGGGCGCAAACGCGCCCGCAGAGTTCCGATTTCGCGGTCAAACCACTCCAGGTGGTGCGCATAGCCGGGCACATCCCGTCGGTGCCCGTAAAGGCTGTCAAACTCGACGAAATTGGCGAATGTCAGGCTGCCATCTTCTGCATTGTCCACAAGATCGGACAGATGGGTCATCAGGGTTGCATCGTCCCCCTTGCGAACCTCGTCAAACCCTTGCATGGAAAAGATATCTCCTACCTTTCCGACACCATAGACGCGCCGTCCCGCGTCCTGTGCCCAGTTCGACAGGATCGGGGCAGGGGGTGTGATCGCATAGTCCTTTCGGTTGCCGGTGCGCTGAAATGATCCAGGCTCACCCACAAAAGGGCGCGCGATCACGCGGCCCACACGCATCTCATGCAATGTCGGCGCAACGGTGCCGCACAGATCGAGCAGCCGATCAAGGCCGAAATGCGCCTCATGGGCCGCGATCTGAAAAACGCTATCCGCCGAGGTGTAGCAAATCGGCCAACCTGTTTGGATATGCTCCGCCCCATGGAGGGTGATGATGTCGGTTCCCGAGGAATGACAATTCCCTAAAATCCCTCCTGTCCCAGCCGCATCGCAAACGGCCTGCACAACCTCTGGCGGAAAGGCCGGGCGGGCATCGGGAAAATAATGCCAGTCCCACGGCACCGGCACGCCGGCCAGTTCCCAATGACCCGAAGGCGTGTCTTTGCCGCGCGACACTTCGGTCGCCGCGCCAGCGCGGGGTGAATGCGCCGCGCCGCCTGCAGCCAGCGTCAGCGCGTCGCGCAAGCCCATTTGCTCAAGGTTCGGCACGACCAGTGGCCCGTTTCGCCCGACATCAGCCTTGCCCGCCTTACAGGCCGCGATGATGTGACCAAGTGTATTGGCCCCCGTGTCTGGCACAGAACCGTTGAAATAGGCATCTGCATCCGGAGCACCGCCAATGCCCACCGAATCCATCACCACGAGAAAGGCGCGGGCCATCACCCGATCCGATCTAGGATCAAGTCAGGTGCCTGAACCGGGCTGGCCGCAATGGTGATGGCGGCGCGCAACGCTGTCTCGGCCTGATCTGCTTCACTTGCACGTCCTGCGTGCACAACGGCCAACGGCTGGCCGCGTGTCACCTGCGTTCCAATGCGCACCACATCTGACAGACCGACGGCCAGGTTCAGGGCCTCGCCTTCAACCTTGCGGCCTCCACCCAGATCAACAACGGCCATGCCAAGCGCCTCGCCGTCAATCGCAGTCACATGCCCGGAGACAGGTGCCGCAATCTCGCGGATCACCGTGGCTTCGGGCAAAAAGCGCGCCCAGCTTTCAATAAACTGAACCGGTCCACCCATCGCGGCGATCATGGTGCCAAAGCGTTCAGCCGCCCGACCATCGGCAATCGCTCGCGCAATCGCGTCTGCGCCGGCCTGAACGTCGTCGACCAAACGCGCATCGGCCAGCAACACACCCCCAAGGCTGGCACACATTTCAACCAGTTTGCCTTTGGTCTGCCCGGTCAGGACCTTCATCGCTTCCGCCACTTCAAGCGCGTTACCAAGGGCCGGTGCGACGGGTTGGCTCATGTCGGTGATCAGGGCGGTGGTCTTGCAGCCCGCAGCATTCGCCGTTTTTACCAGCGCGTCCGCCAGCTCGTTTGCAGACGCGCGGTTCTTCATGAACGCCCCCGTGCCGACTTTGACGTCCAAAACCAGTCCATCAAGACCTGCCGCCAGTTTCTTGGAAAGGATCGATGCGGTGATCAGATCAAGGCTTTCCACGGTCGAAGTCACATCGCGCACTGCGTAAAGACGCTTGTCCGCAGGGGCCATCTCTGCCCCGGCGCCCACAATGGCGCATCCTGCGCGGGCCACAACGTCGCGCAACCGTTCGGCGTCCAGGTCAGTGGACAGTCCCGGGATCGCACTGAGCTTGTCCAGTGTGCCACCCGTGTGCCCCAACCCGCGCCCGGAGATCATCGGGACGAACACACCGCAGGCCGCAAGGGCAGGCGCGAGGACAAGGCTGACGCAATCTCCGATCCCACCGGTTGAATGCTTGTCCAGAACCGGACCGCCCAAGTCCCATTCCAGCACCCGACCCGAATCGCGCATCGCCATGGTGAGAGCGACGCGGCCCACATCGCCCAGACCATTCAGACACACCGCCATGGCAAAGGCCCCGGCCTGCGCATCCGTAACCGTCTGATCGGCAAGCCCTCGGGCAAACCAGCTCAACTCATCCCGTGACGGGGTCTGACGTTTGCGCAGCTTGCCGATGATGACACGTGCATCGCTCATGATCCCGACTCCATGTGGTCTGCGGCAAAGGCCCCTGGCAAAAGTTCGTCCACACGCATCGTTTTCTCGGCTCCGCCCGTCGTCGCCATGGTGATGGGCACGTCTGCACCGGCAAACTCGGCGAGTTTCTGTCGACATCCCCCACAAGGTGGCACCGGGGTTGGGCTGTCCGCGATCACATAGGCGGCGGTGATCACGCGTTCGCCCGCGGCGATCATGGCGGCTATGGCCCCGGCTTCGGCGCAGGTGCCTTGCGGGTAGGCGACGTTTTCAACATTGCACCCCGAAAAGACGGCCCCCGACGGGGTGAGGATTGCGGCGCCCACCAGAAATCCGGAATAGGGGGCATACGCATTTTCGCGGGCCGACACCGCCGCCGCCTTCAACTCGTCCATCTGTTATTCTCCGTTCACACCCGTGCCATGTCGCACCGCGCTTGCGGGAAAATCAACCCTTGGCAACCGAAGACAGCAGGCAAAGTGGGCTCGCTTCGCGGCCGATAGTCAACGCGGGCTGTTCCCCGGTCACTGTCCGGCTTTGGAGCAGATGCCGAAGTTCGCTTTTTGCGGGAAAACTCAGTCGGGGGACGTATTCAGGGTCTGGAAAACACCCGGCAGCGAAACTTCCAAAATCTCGAGGTCATCGGATGGGTCGGCATAATGCACAGCTAGCCCCGGCGGGACCACGAACGCATCTCCCGGCGCAAGATCAACGGGCGTGCGCTGTTCGGCCTCCAGACGCATGCTGCCTGCAATCACAAAGGTAAACAGGATGTCACTGTGGTGGGTGCTCCAGGCTGTTTGTCCGTCGGACCGCCGGGCGACGTGCACACCGGCAACCCCTTGCGTGCCGTCCGAAATACCCGTGTCACGCCCCTCAAATCCCGCGATGCGAAAGGGCGTCCAGTTTGCCTGATCGACCTTGTGATGCACAAACCGCTGGCCCTGAAAACGCCGATCCGGATTGGCAGGACCATTGGGCAGCGTCATGTCATGATCAATTGTGGTGATATGCTCGGCCGGGACACCGATCTCGATCACTTCGATGTTGTCGCTGGCAAAAAGCACACGGTGGCGGATTTCAGGGGGCTGGATCACACAACAGCCCTCTTCAAGGCGGAACGGTTCGCCCTGATCTTCATAAACCAGATCAACCCAGCCCTTGTAGCAAAAGATGAGCTGAAATCCGACCGTATGATAGTGAACGACGTCCGGCACCGGTCCGCCGTCGGGAATTCGGATGTGACTGGCGATAATCGATCCACCAAGCCGGTCAGGGATGAGATCGCGATAGTGCATGCCTGCGCGGCCAATTACCCAGGGTGCCTGATCGGCAAGGCGACGGACCACGAAACTGTGGATCGTTTCGGGCATCTCCAGTGGCGGGTTCAATTCATGAACCTCGACGCGCGTGCCACCGGGAGACGTGAGCGTGCGCCCGGCAAAACGGTCCGGATCATCGGTTGCAAGACGCAACCGGCCCATTGGGGCATCTGTCCCTGCCTCCAGACGCAGGCGTACGCCGAGACCTGAAAAAACGGCTACAGACGGATCATCAGCGGGAA
>JBCBDZ010000161.1:0-8167 GCA_038529225.1 Pseudomonadota bacterium
ACGCCCGCGCGCCAACAAGCCGACCGGTCACGGCGAAAAAACGACGCGCGCCAAACAAGTCTCTTCTCTGTTTCAAAAAATCCTGGGGGGAGTCCAAAGGACGGGGGGCAAAGCCCCCCAAAAACATGGTGTCGCCCGCAAGGGCGTCCGCAGGATCGATCAGCGCTTGAAGATCTTGCCCGGGTTCATGATGCCTTGCGGATCAAACGCGTCCTTGATGGCTGCCATGAACTCAACGGCTGCCCCAAGTTCCTTGACGAGGTAGGGCATCTTGCCCTGCCCGATACCATGCTCGCCTGTGCAGGTGCCTTCCATCGCGATGGCCTCATCTGCGAGGAAGGCGGTGAATTCCTCGGCACGCGCCACTTCGTCCGCGTCCGAAAGATCAATCAAGACAAGCGAGTGAAAATTCCCGTCTCCCACATGGCCCACAATCGGGGCCAGCAGCCCCAACGCCTCCGCCTTGGCCTGCGCGCCTGTCACTGCCTCGGCAAGGCGCGAAATGGGCACGCAGACATCCGTGGAAATCCCATGCGCGCCGGGCCTTAACTGCAAGGTCGCCCAGTAGAGATCATGGCGCGCCTTCCACAATTTGTTGCGTTCTTCGGCCGTGCCCGTGGTGGCAAAGTCAAACCCACCCGCGTCCTCGGCGATGGACCCGAACATCTCGGCCTGTTCCACCACCGCATTGTCCGACCCGTGGAACTCCAACAGCAGCAACGGTGTTTCGGGCAATTCAAGACCCGCATAGGCGTTGGCAGCACGCACGTTCAACTCATCCATCAACTCGATACGGGCCACCGGAATGCCGTATTGGATTGTCGTCATCACTGCCTGACAGGCCGCCTCAATGGTAGGAAAGGACATACGCGCCGCACGGATCGCCTCCGGAATACCCTGCAGCTTCAGCGTCACCTCGGTGATCAGCCCCAGCGTGCCTTCAGAACCCACCAACAGGCGGGTCAGATCATAACCTGCCGAGGTCTTCTTGGCCCGCTGCGCCGTGCGGATCACGCGACCGTCTGCCATGACGGCCTCCAGCGCAATCACATTGTCTTTCATCGTCCCATAACGCACGGCGTTCGTCCCCGATGCACGGGTCGATGCCATCCCTCCAAGAGACGCATTTGCACCGGGATCAATCGGAAAGAACAGTCCACGATCGCGCAGGTATGTGTTGAGCTGTTCTCGGGTCACGCCCGGCTGCACCACACAGTCCAGATCATCGGCATTGACGGAAATGATCTTGTCCATGGTGCTCAGGTCCACGCAAATTCCGCCTGCCGGAGCGTTCACATGCCCTTCCAGCGACGTCCCCGTGCCATAACCGATCACGGGCACACGATGCGCCGCACAGACCTTGATGATGTCCGACACCTCCTTGGTGGAGGTCGGAAAGACGACAGCATCAGGAGCCTGCGGTTTGATGTAGGTGGTAGTATGCGCATGCTGGTCACGCATCGCCTGACCGGTGTGAAAGCGTTCCCCGAACTGCTGTTTGAGAATGCCCAGAGCGCTGGCAATCCCTTTTTCATTTCGTGGCAGTGCGACGGCCTGTACCATACATTTCTCCTCCAGTCGTGATCCGGGTCACTGCCCGAGCGCAATCCCTTCGCGGCGTGGATCGGCACCCCCTTGCAATCCATCACCAATCGCAATGGCATGCAGGCCCGAGTTCAACCCGCGCACATTCACTTCATACCCCATCGCCTCAAGAGCGGGAACAAGGTCTGTCGCCGCAGTCTCTTCCTCGACATCATAGGTACCAAAGCGGTTTACAGCATGGGGCATCGACACCGCTTGCTGAACATCCATATCCCAATCCAGATGCGCGATGATCGCCTGCGCCGTATAGCCGATGATCCGGCTCCCGCCCGGGCTGCCGATGGCCAAAACCGGTGCGCCGTCCTTCATCACGATCGTGGGGGCCATCGAGGAACGCGGCCGCTTGCCCGGCGCAATGGCATTGGCAATCGGCACGCCGTCTTTATGGGTGGCAAAGCTGAAATCGGTGAGTTCGTTATTGAGCAGAAACCCATGCACCATCAGCCGCGAGCCAAAGGCGTTTTCGATGGTGGTCGTCATCGAAGCCACGTTGCCAAAGCCGTCCACGATCGAGATATGCGAGGTCGAAGGGAGATCGATGCTTTGATCATCTGCAAAGTTCAGGCTGTGATCGAAAGCGGGCGTTCCCGGTGCGACATCCTCCAGTGCGCTATCACCACCCAGCAATGCACTACGCTGCGCAAGGTATGCCGGATCGACGAGACCAGCGGTCGGCATGGGAACAAAATCGCTGTCGGCCATGTAGCGCCCCCGATCCGCAAAAGCGAGGCGCGAGGCATCCCCGATCAGGCGCCAGCTTTCGGGGTTTTCCGCCCCGAGGGCGGCAAGATCATAGCCCTCAAGCATGCCCAGAATCTGACCAACCGTCAGCGCGCCTGACGATGGCGGCCCCATCCCACACACATCATGGGCGCGATACGTTGCGCAGACCGGTGCGCGCTCTTTCACCTGATAGATGGCAAGATCAAGCTCAGACAGCACTCCGGGGTTGGCGGAGAATTGCTGCACCGTTGCTGTGATACCTTCAGCTATTTGTCCGGTGTAGAACGCCTCGGCCCCACCCACGGCGAGCGCCCCGAGAGTTGCTGCATAGTCCGGGTTTTGCAGTGTCGCACCCACCTTCAGGGGCGCGCCACCGGGCAAAAAGTACTCCGCGGTTGCAGGGAAAACCGCAAGCCGCTCTGCATCCCGCTCGATCAAACCTGCAAGGCGCGGCGAGACTTCAAACCCGGTGCTCGCAAGCTCAATGCCCGGTTCAAAGAGTGTCGCCCATGGTTGATTTCCCCAACGGGCATGCACTTCGGCCAGCAGCGCGGGGGTGCCCGGCGTGCCCACGGAACGCCCACCGACAACTGCATCGAAAAATCCCATGCGGCTGCCATCTGCGTTCTGAAACAGCGTTGGCGTTACCGCCAGTGGGGCCGTTTCACGACCATCCAGAGTTGTCAGGGTTTGCGTCGCTGCATCATACCAAACCAGAAACGCGCCACCTCCCAAGCCAGAGGATTGCGGCTCAACCAGGCCCAAAACCGTCTGAACAGCCACCAGCGCATCGGCGGCCGTGCCGCCTGCCGCCAGCACATCAACTCCTGCCTGCACTGCCAGCGGATTGGCCGCTGCGACCATGAACTCTTGGGCCTCAACAGGAACCCCGGCTACTTTTGCAGCAAGTGCGTCTGCCACAGCCTCGGAGGTCGCAACCGCGTCCCCGCCCGTCCCGCTTTCTGGTTGTACCGCATCGGCGGCTTGCTGGGCCATGGCCGCACCGGCCAGCATGGAAAACGCGACCGTCAAACAAAAGCGCATGTCTTTCTCCTCTGGGCTGACAAGGTTTTTCAAGAACCTTGCCCGGAAAACGTGTCGTTTCCCGCCACGTTACAGCATGGATGGCACCACCTGATCGGGTGGACGGTGTCCATCGTCGAAGGTCTTGATATTGATGATAACTTTCTCGCCCATCTCCACGCGGCTTTCGCGGGTGGCCGAGCCCATGTGGGGCAAGAGTACCACGTTTTGCAATTCCCGCAGGCGCGGGTTCACCTCGCGCCCCTGCTCGTAGACGTCCAGTCCCGCACCCGCGATTTCACCGGCACGCAGCATGCGCGTCAGGGCGTTTTCATCGATGACTTCACCCCGAGACGTATTCACGATCACCGCATCCGGTTTCATCAGTTTGAGGCGGCGGGCGTTCATCAAATGGAAGGTCGACGGGGTATGCGGGCAGTTCACACTGATCACATCCATACGCGCAATCATCTGATCAAGGCTTTCCCACCAGGTCGCTTGCAACGCGTCCTCGACTTCGGGGCGCAGACGACGGCGGTTGTGATAATGCACCTGCATCCCAAAGGCCGCCGCACGCTTTGCCACGGCGCGCCCGATCCGGCCCATGCCGAGGATGCCCAAGCGCCGCCCCGCGATCCGTCCACCCAGAAAAGCGGTGGGCGACCACCCGTCCCACTGACCCGCCTGCATCGCCGCCAGCCCTTCGGGCAGGCGCCGGGTCACCGCAAGGATCAGCCCCATCGTCATGTCGGCCGTGTCTTCGGTCAGTACGCCGGGTGTGTTGGACACCAGAATGCCGCGCTGGCGCGCAGTTGAGACGTCGATGTTGTCAACACCGGCCCCGTAATTCGCAATCAACTTCAGGCGGTCGCCGGATTGCCCGATCATCGCCGCATCTACGGTATCCGTGATCGTGGGCACCAGCACATCTGCCGATTTCATCGCCTCCACGATCTCGGCCCGACTCATCGCGGTGTCATCGTCGCGCAGACGCACGTCAAACAATTCGCTCAGTCGGGTCTCAACCTCAGCGGGCAACCGTCGCGTAACGACAACACTCAAGCGATCCTTTGGCATATGTGCCCTCCCCGGCCTTGGCGTTTGCGCCATTTCATATCATGGTGGCGGAAGTGAGCACGAGGCACAAGAACCTCGGCCATTTCAAGAGGCGAGAGATGCGTATTCCTTACCCCTTTTCGGCGGTCCTGCGTGTAATCCTATGCGTGTGTGTGCTGGCAGGCTCTGCCTCGGCCAAGGATGTGGGGCCCGTGACGAACCTGCCAATGCCGCGCTATGTCTCGCTCAAAGCGGCGGAGGGAAATGTGCGGCGCGGCCCGTCCCTGTCCCACCGGATCGACTGGGTCTACACCCGCCGGGATATGCCTTTGCAAGTGACGGCGGAACACGGGCACTGGCGACGGGTCGAAGACCGGGACGGGCTTGGCGGCTGGATACACTATTCGCTGCTGTCCGGCACCCGGACAGTGTTAATCGAACAAGACATGCTCACCATCCGCACGCGTCCCGAGGCCGAAGCCCCCGTGGCCGCCGCGCTGGAGGCTGGTGTGATCGCCCGGCTTGGTAAATGCGACCCGGAATGGTGCCGCGTCACCGCCGCCGGTTACAAGGGTTGGGCACCCAAGGCCCGCCTTTGGGGCGTGGCGATGGACGAATTGCGCGACTAGTCCAGCGCCGCAACAACCCTGATTTCGACAACCGCACCCACGCGGCGGAGCCCGGCCACTTCAACGGCCGTCCATGCCGGATAGGGATCGCGCAGATGCGCACGCCTCACCGCGTCAAACGCATCGAAATGGTCGCGCAAGCCAATGTGGTAGCTGGTCATTTCCACAACCGAAGCCAGCGTCAGGTCAGCCTCCGCCAGCACGGTGGCAATCTTTTCAAAACAGGCCTCGAACTGTGCAATGTCCTCTGCGGCATCGCCCCGTCGGCGCTGGCCCCCATGACGCCGGTCAGAAACACAAAACCGTCCACAGCAATGCCAGGCGACATGCCCGCCTGTTGGCAAGCAATGCGCAGCGCGGGCGGGATCAAGGCACGTTTTTGCATACTCGCAGTGTCCTGGTTGGCGTGTCGGGTCAGGGCTGGCCATTTCAGCCCGCTCGGTTACTCTCCCCTTCGAACACAAGTCATACCGGACACACCTGATGCAAGCCATATCCTACACAACCTTCGGGCCTGCCGCTGACGTTCTGGAAGTTATCGAACTGCCGACACCCACACCCAACCCAGGCGAAGTGCTGGTCAGGCTTGCCTGTTCCGGGGTGAACCCGTCCGATGTCAAAGCACGGGCGGGCACGCGCCCCGGTGTGACCAAGCCGCCTTTCCCGCGCATCATCCCCCACAGCGATGGATCAGGCGTGATTGAAGCTGTCGGCGATGGCGTGCCAGCGGACCGCATTGGCACCCGAGTCTGGATCTGGAACGGGCAGTGGCAACGCCCCTTTGGCACTGCGGCCACGCATATCTGCCTGCCCGCGCCTCAGGCCGTTGCCATGCCCGACACCGTGTCGCTGGAAACCGGAGCGATCCTCGGCATACCGGGGCTGACCGCAAGCCACGCGGTTTTTGGTGGCGGCGACGTCGCGGGCAAGACGGTGTTGGTACAGGGCGGCGCAGGCACTGTCGGCCTTTTGGCCGTGCAGCTGGCCAAATGGGGTGGTGCGCGCGTGATCGCAACTGCGCGCGGCGACGGGCTGATGGCCGCCAAAGCTGCCGGCGCTGACGTTGTTCTGGATTACACGCAAGCCGATCTGGCCCAAGCCATATTGGCTGAAAACGAAGGGGCACCGGTTGATCGAATTGTCGAAGTCGAATTCGGGCTCAACGCAGCGGTCGATGCCGAAGTGATCGCCCCCAATGGCACCATCGCCGCCTACGGGTCGGCCAAGGACATGACCCCAACGCTCGCCTTCGGGCCAATGCTGTTCAAGGCGGTCACCATTGATGTTCTGCTGATTTATCTGTTGTCCGCCCCTTTGCGTGCTCAGGCCATCCGGCATCTGCACAGCGCACTTGAACAGGGCGCTCTGACCTGCCCTGTTGCAGAAACCTTTGCATTGGCCGACTGCGCAGCGGCCCACATCACCGTCGAGACGGGCAACCGCGCAGGGGCGATCCTGCTGGACACGCAGTCATGATCCGCGCACTGATCCTGTTGCTGTGTCTGAGCGCGGGCCCGGCCTTCGCCCAAACCACGACCCAACCCCAGGGCACGATCGCCGTCGAGGACAGCGCGAGCCAGGACGCCGCGATCGCCGTCCGTATTCGCGGCATACTGAGCGAACTGGATGGCTACGAAGAGATTACCGTGACCGTCTCGTCCGGCATCGTGACCCTGCGCGGTACCACCATAGAAGCACCACAGGCCGATCGGTTGAACGACATCGTCTCGCGGGTTGCCGGCGTCGTGGCCATTGAGAACGAAGTCGCCGAAACGACGGATGTGGTGGCCCGCCTCAACCCCGCGGTCGAGCGCTTCCGAACGCGGCTGGCACAAGGCGTTGCGCTGTTGCCGCTGGCGGCTGTGGCCCTGCTGGCCTTTGTCATCGTTTTGATGGCCGGGATCCTTCTGGCGCGGATGCGCCGCCCATGGGATCGCATTGCACCAAACGCCTTCATCGCGAACATCTACAGACAGATCGTCCGGATGGTCTTTTTTGTGAGCGGGCTCGTCATCGCGTTGGATATCCTCGGGGCGACCGCTTTGTTGGGAACAATCCTCGGGGCGGCAGGGATCGTCGGCCTCGCCATCGGTTTCGCCGTCCGCGACACGGTCGAAAACTTTATCGCCTCGATCATGTTGTCAATCCGCCAACCCTTTCGGCCCAACGACGTCATCGAAATCGGAGGCGATGTCGGCACCGTCATTCGCCTGACCAGCAGGGCCACCATTCTGCTCAGCTTTGACGGCAATCACATCCGAATTCCCAATGCGACAGTGTTCAAAAGCCGGATCGTAAACTACTCAACCAATGAAGAACGCCGGTACGATTTCCAGATCGGTGTGGCCTCGGACGGAGATCTCGAACAGGTTCGTGACTTGGCCGAGCAGGTGGTTGCCGACCTTCCCTTTTCTCTGAAAGACCCGGCACCCATGACATGGATCGACCGGATAGGAGACGGCGCCATCATTCTTGTGGTCACCGGTTGGATTGATCAGCGCAAGACGTCGCTTGCGCGCGCCAAGGGCGAGGCCATTCGGATGGTCAAATCGGCGATCGAAGCCGAGGGGATCGAAGTGCCTGACACCACATACCGCATCCAATTGCTTGGAGGAGGGCAAGACACTGCGCCCGCACCCGCCATGCGAAAAGCCCAACAGGTTCCAAAACAACAGCCCATCGCGGCCGAAGATCTCGAAAACACATCGCAGGCGTCCCTCGACCGCCTTGTCGAGGCTGAACGAAACGATCCCGAAACACCTGACTTGTTGAGAGATAACGGACTAACAGAATGACAAGGTTTTTGCCGTAAAGGGGCTTGCGCGCTGTGCCTTGGCAGACTAATTAGCGCGTCACGTTGGGATGTAGCCAAGTGGTAAGGCAACTGTTTTTGGTACAGTGTACCGTAGGTTCGAATCCTACCATCCCAGCCACTCACCCTCGACAAACCGCCGATGCGAGACTAATCGCACAATAGCTTCGTGTTTTCCGCCGGTTAGTGTGAGTGCTGTGTCTCAGAGACGCTGAACTGTGCAGTAATAACGTGCAATTGGCATGAGTGTCTCAGTTAGCCAATTCCGCGATACGAGTTGAAAGTTACAGATTGGAGATAAGCGCGCGTTGGTCTTGCC
>JBCBDZ010000162.1:0-7932 GCA_038529225.1 Pseudomonadota bacterium
ACACGCCTGCCGCTCACAGGCGATCCCGATGTGCCCGGTCAGCTACGCTTGAACCCAAGGCCACGCACAAGTCAGTGAGGGTGCACATGGAAATCAACCGGATCGAGGTCTTTCAGACCGACCTGCCTTATGTGGATGGCGCCTATCACTGGGGTGCGGGCAACGCGATCACAACGGCGCGGGCCAGCGTCGTGGTGATCCACACCGCGTGTGGTCTGACGGGGTGCGGAGAATTCACACCCTGCGGCGAAAACTACATGGTCGCGCATTCTGAAGGGGTCGCAGCCGCCGCAAGACTCCTCGCGCCCGTGCTCCTTGGCAAAGACCCCCGGCAGGTCGATGCCATCGACTGGGAGATGGATCAAACCATCCTTGGCCACGGCTATGCCAAGGCCCCGGTCATCGCGGCCTGCTATGACATCCTTGGCAAGTCCTGCGATCTGCCGGTCTGGATGCTTTTGGGCGGTAAACTGACAGATGGGGCGCCCATGTACCGGGTTGCCCCGCAGCGGTCCAAAGAAGAAACGATTGCAGAACTCGATCGCCACCGCGCCGTAGGCTACCTCCAGTTCCAGATCAAGGTTGGTGGTGACTGGGAACAGGACATTGACCGCATTCGCGCGACGGTCCCCCTGCTTGCACCCGGGGAAAAGGCGATGGCCGATGCCAATCAGGGCTGGCGCGTGGACAACGCGATCCGGGTGGCCAACGCCACGCGTGATCTCGACTACATCTTTGAACAGCCTTGCCGCACTTATGAAGAATGCCAGCGCGTCCGCCCACACGTCGCTCAACCGATGAAGCTGGATGAATGCGTAACGGGTATGGAGGTGGCGCAGCGCATCGTGCAGGACCGCGGTGCCGAAATCTGCTGTCTCAAAATCTCCAACCTCGGCGGGTTGGTCAAGGCGCGGCGGGTCCGCGATTTCCTGATCGAAAACCGCATTCCCGTGGTCAGCGAGGATACATGGGGCGGCGAAATCGCAACCTCGGCGGTGGCGCACTTTGCCGCCTCCACCCCCAAGGATTACCTGATCAACTCGACGGACTTGCACAACTACAACACACGCTCCACCGGCATCGGCGGTCCAAGCGTACGGGATGGCAAGCTCTATGCCAGCGACACGCCCGGTCTCGGGGTCGAACCGGATTACGAGGCGCTCGGTGATCCGGTGGCGGTGTATGCGGTCTGAGGCCAACGACCAAAAACCTGAGGCAAACCGCTAGGAATACATGCTTTGAGCAACGGGCACCGTTGCGCCGCGCCGTTCCGCCCCCACGGGGCGGCGCGATTGCGCCACCCCTCGGAACGACGCTTTCGCGGTGCTTATGCAGGCTTGCTCAGATGCCAGACCTGCTCCACCGGATATTCCTTGGCCCAGTCCGCCGGGATCGCCGCGCGTTCGCCCCACGCGTGGTCCGGGGCATAGATTTCCTGATACCGGGTGACCACAAACCCGATATGCGCAAACAGATCCATCCAGCCCGCCATGGTCAGGTTGAAACAGATGCCAGAGGGTTCGAATTCGACCTCTGTCCAATCCGCGCCCCACATGTCCTTGTAAGGGCGGTGCAGTGCGCGCTCGGCGGGCGCGCCGTTCAGAGGGGAACAGATCAGCGACAGCGGGTGGTTGCCCAAGAACACCAACCGCCCGCCCGGACGCAAGAGCCGCCATGCCTCGCGCAACCACGTCTCGGGTTTGCACCAGATGGAGGCGCCGTATTCCGAAATGGCAAAGTCAAAGGACGCATCCGGCAGCCCGGTCGCCTCGGCATTGCCTTCGATAAATGCAATGTCGGCGTTCTGTTCTGTAGCCAATTTGTATGCCGTCGCCAGTTGTTGCGCAGAGACATCAATGGCCGTGACCCGCGCCCCGCGTTTGTGCATCCAGTAGGCGACATACCCGGTTCCGCACCCCAACTCGATTGCGTCGACGTCCGTCATGTCCGTAGGCAGCATGTTGATGCCGTCTTCGGCGTTGTTCCACGTGCCCCATTCGGGCGTTTCGAGGGCCCATTGACGGTGCGCAAACGCAACCCAATGCGTCGCATCCGCGTTCCACACGTCCCTGTTGATTGAAACGTAGTCACCTGTCATCGCGCCGCCCTTTCGCCTGTGCGTGCAGCGCCGAATAGCACAATGGTGCGCGGATTTGTATGGCGCGCGGCGCGGGTTATGCGACCTGACGTTCAAAGGGGCGCAAACTGCGCCCCCGTTTTCCTATGAAGATGAGGTTCCACCCCTGTAACCTATTGACATCACGTGGGTCGACAGGCGCGCCGCGCCGGGGCTTGCCCGTTTAGTTCACAGTGACCCACCGCAGGATAAAGAAGTTGTCGGGCCGCTGGGTGAGGGAAACATTCGCCCCCGCCCCCCAGACCAAAGGCTGGACATACATCGGCACGTAAGCCACCTCGTCCTGCAGGATTTTGGCTGTTTCATCCAGCATGGCCTGACGCTTGGTATCGTCAATTTCCGACTGGATCATGGGCAGCAGTTCATCCACGCGGGCGTTCGAAAAGCCGCCGAAATTCCACGATCCCAGCTTCTTTTCCTCGTTGGGGGTGGAGGCGAGAAAGCGCACGGGATGCTCGGCATCAAAGGTCCCCGGCGACCAGCCCAAGAGGTACATGTCATAGTTGTCGGCGCGCAGTTCAGGCCAGTAATTCTGAACCGGCATTGCATCCAGAACAGCGGTGATCCCGACCTGCGCCAGCATCCCGGTCACCGCCTGACACACCGCCTCATCATTCAGGTAGCGATCATTGGGGCATTTGAGGCCAAAGGAAAAACCATCCCCATATCCCGCCTCTTCCAGCAGGGCACGGGCCATGTCCGGATCAAAGGCGGGCCGTTCGGCGAGGTCCGCGGAAAACCCGCGCATCGCCGGGCTGACCAACTGGCTGGCGGGTTCTGCACTGCCCCGCATGATGGTCTGCAGGATGGCCGGCACGTTGACCGCGTGGGCCACGGCGCGGCGCACGCGGGCATCCGCAAACGGGTTGGCGTCCGTGGTCTCTGCCGAATACTTCAGCGCGTCGGCCTCATGCGGAAAGCCCAGCATGATCACACGCGCCTCGATCCCCTGGATCACCTGCACGGACGTGTCCGCACTGAGCCGGGCGGCATCCTGAATGGGCACCGGGTTGATCAGATCGACATCGCCCGACAGAAGGGCCGCCACGGCAGTCGCGGGGTTCTGGATCGGGGTCAGTTCGGCGCGGGTGATATTGTGCTCGACCTCGTCCCACCAGCCAGCATGAGGTTCCAGAACAGTGCGCAGTCCCGGCTCGCGCGCGGTGACCATGAACGCGCCTGTGCCATTGGTGTTGAGCGTGGCGTAGTTGCCGTTTTCCTTGTCCGGCAGGGTGGTGTCATTGGCCGCAGCCCAGCCGGAGTCCATGATCATCCAGTTGGCGATGCTGTCAGGAAAGATCGGGTTCGGGGCCGTGGTCATGATGTCGACCGTGTACTGATCGACCTTCACCACATCCGAAACAGGCGCAAACCAGCTGCGGGTGTCAGAGGCCTCGTCACTGGCGCGCTGGTAGGAAAAGATCACGTCATCCGCGTCAAAAGCCTCGCCGCCGTGGAAGGTCACGCCTTCACGCAGCATGAACCGCCAGCCCTCACCATCGCCGATGGGTTCCCATGCGGTCGCAAGGGCGGGTTCGATGGTCATGTCCTTGCCGCGCCGCACAAGACCCTCGTAGACGTTGTTGAGAAAGCCCAGAACCGGGGCGGAGTTCACCGCATGGGGGTCCATCGTTTGTGGGTCGGTCGTTTCGGCCCACTTGAATTCGGCGGCAAAAGCCGGGGCTGCGGACAGAAAAAGGCTGGCGATCAGGGGAATGCGCATCGGTGTGCTCCGGTTGTAGGTCTGACGTATTGATGACCTGTCCTGCCCCCACACGCAAGGGTTGGGTATGGTATCCCTGACTTTGCGGACGTGCATCCACCAGTACGATCCGACCCGATAGACAATTGAAAATCGGGGACATTGAGAATGGCGATTTTGAAAAAAGGCAGTAAAGGCAAAGACGTAGAGAAACTCCAAAAGTTGCTGAACCAAAGCGGCGCAAAGTTGAAGGAAGATGGCATTTTTGGCCCCCTGACCGAAAAGGCGACCATGACCGCGCAAAAGCGGCTCAAGACCAAGGTGGATGGCAAGGCCGGTGACTATACGATGGCCTCGCTCAAGTTCGGCAAGGAACTGCCAAAGATGGAAGTGCCCGACATGTCGAAGTCGGTGGGCCTGCAAAAGCTTGTGCGCAAACACAACGAAGGCATGGTGGGCAGTCACCAAAACATCAAGAAAAGCATTGATGCCCTCGACAAGGTATCAGAAAGCAGCGTGGCGTGGATGACAAAGGCGCTTGCCGCCCTTGCCGGACCCCGTCAGCAGACAGAACAGATTGTCGGCGATATCGTGAAGGCGCAGGCCGAATACGATGCAAACTTGCTCAGCAATCCGATCAAGGCCGCCAAAGCAGCGCACAAGGCGACACAGCTGGCCGCTGCCCACAAGAAGTATCTTGATGCGATGAAAGACGTGGTGGACGAAATGGCCGTGTCCAGTGGCGAGTTGCAGACGGCAATCAACACGTTCAAGGCTGGCGCGGGCAAAGAGCTGCAAATGATGAAGAAATCAGCCGAGAAGATACACGCGCAGGTCAAAATGATGCGCGTTTAGGGACAGCGCGGCGCCCCAAAGGACGCCGCGCGTCATGGCTTAGTTCAGTGTCAGGTACTTCATCTTGGGCGCATCGCCGGGATCAACGATGGTGCCCACATTCGACTTCATCCCCCAGTTCAGCACCTGGTGGTGCAGCGGGATGTAAAGGACCTCGTCCTGAACCACTTCCCAGATGGCCGCGATGTCCGCATTGCGCGCTTCAAGGTCGGTGTTGGACGCAAGGCTCACGATCTTGTCGTTGAGATCAGCGTTGGTATAGCGCGTCGCGTTCCACGACCCGTATTTGTCATCCCGCCCATGCACGAGGAAGTTGAAGATGTACTCGGAATCGTAGGTGGGAACCCCCCAGCCCAGCATGTAGAAATCTGTCTCCAGATTGCTGAGCAGCGGGAAGTGCTGTGCCTTGGGTTTGGCATCGAGGTTTACCGTCACCCCAATCTGGGCAAGCATGCCCACGGCCGCCTGACAGATCGCTTCGTCGTTGATGTAGCGGTCATTGGGGCAGTCCAGCTGGATGGAGAACCCGTCGCCATAGCCGGCCTCGGCCATCAGCGCCTTGGCGGCTTCGAGGTCGGTTGTCGAAGAGGAATCCATCGCCTCATCCCAACCATTCACGAAAGGTGGCGCGATCATGCCTGCCGGATCAGACTGTCCGCGCATGACCACTTGCTTGATCGCATCGCGGTTGATGGCCATGGACATGGCCTTGCGCACGCGCACGTCTGCCAGCGGGTTTGCGCCCTCGACGTTGTCATTGGCAAGATCCGCATCGCCCACGTTCATTCCAAAGAAGATCACGCGGTTCTGGGGTGCTGTGCGCACGTCCAGCCCGTCCGTGCCTGCGACCCGCTCAAGGTCTTGAACAGGGACGTCCTGGATGAAATCCACCTCGCCGGACAACAGTGCGGCAACACGTGTCGCGGGGTTCTGGATGGGGGTGTATTCAATGGCTGTGACATCCAGCGGGAATTCATCCGCACCCCAATAGTCCTCAAAGGCCTCAAGCACGGTTTTGACGTCCGGTTCGCGGCTGATCAGCTTGTAGGGGCCGGTGCCGTTGGCGTTCTTGGCGGCAAAGGTGTCTTCGCCCCCTTCATAGTCCTGCACTTTGACCGCACCGTTTGCCTCGGCCCAGTCCTTGTCCATGATGAACAGGTTGGTGAGGTTGTTGGGCATGATCGGGTTCGGGCCATCGGTCACAATCTCGACCGTGTAGGGGCCCGCGGCGCGCACTTCTTTGACGGATGCGAGCAGTTCCTTGTAGTCGCTGTCCGGTGTCATCGCCCGGTTCATCGAAAACACAACGTCTTCGGAATCAAAGGCCGCGCCATCGTGGAAGGTCACGCCTTCGCGCAGCTGAAACACCCAGATGTTCGGATCGTCGGGCGAGGGGCCCCATTCGGTGGCAAGGGCGGCTTCGATGGCGCCTGTGTGATCGCGGATGATCAGCGGCTCCATGATCTGGTGGGCCAGCGTGCTGGTTGGCCCTTCGTTCTGGGCATGCGGGTCAAGCGTGAGCGAGTCCCCCGCGCGGGCCCATTTCAGCGTTTCTGCGCTGACCAGCGCCGTGCTGGACAACAGCGCCGCAGCAGACAGGATTGTTGTCAGTTTCATGGTCGTCTCCCCATTTCATGTTATGGGGCAGAGTGTTCGCGACTTCGCATCACTTGGCAAGTCGGTTTGGGACCTCAGCCGCGTGCGCCCGGGTTGGTGCCAAGGAAACGGGCGGATTTTCCGCTATTCCGCGGCCTGTTGATAAGGTGGATACAGGACAAAGGGTGGCGCACGCAGTGTTTCCGGAACCTCGTCCAGCTGTTTGGGTTTCCGCCGCCGATGGATCAGCGCAAAGACAGGTGGTGTAAAGTAGAAACTTACCACTGTGGACAGCAGAACACCCCCGGCCACGGACATCGCAAAAGGCGGCCAGAACCCACCCCCCGCAAGGATCAGCGGCAGGAAGCCCCCGAACGTGGTGATTGTTGTCGACACGATATGGCGGCTTGATCCCATGACCACATCGACCATTGCGCCCTTGTCACCCGCAGCGGCATCTTCGTCCTGCGCGAGGCCCGTCAGGATGATGATCGCGGCGTTGATCGACACGCCAATGGAGCCGATGACCCCGATGATCGCATTGATCCCGAACGGGTACTGGAACACGGCGAGTGCCAGCAGGCTCAGGCCCGCACTCAGGCCGGACACGACAAGGACCACAGCCGTCAGACGGAAGGAATTGAAGGTCAGCGCGATGGCGGCAATGGACAGGGTCACGATTAGACCCAGCGACGCCAGCAAGTCCGACAACGTGTCTGCCCGCGCATCGCTGTCCCCGCCCAGTTCCAGACGTACGCCTTGCGGGACGGTGAACCCGGCGGCATCCAGGGCCGCCTGTACTTCGATCAGCGCCTCTTCGGGCAGGACGTCACGCAGTATGAAGGCCTGCACCGTATTGGCCCGCTCTCCGTTGCGCCGGGTGATGGTGCTGGCGGCGGGTTCGATTGCGACATCGGAAATGGCAGAGAGGGGCAGGGCGGGCCAACGGCCTTGGGCGGCGAGAACCTGCGCATCCGGGCGCAGGATTGGCAGATCGCGGATGGCCTGTACGGAGCCACGGGTGGCGTCACCCAGACGCACGCGTATGGGTAGTTCCTCGTCTCCTTCCACCATCGACCCTCCGGTGATCCCTTCGAGCCCGGCCTGCAACTGACCCGAGATTTGCGCCAGATCGAGGCCCAACACCTGCGCCTGCGCCTCATCCACGGTGACGGTCGCCTTTGGCGCACCCGCCCCTATGGTAGAGCGGCTGACCAGTACCGAGTCGACCCCGGACAGAACCCGCCGCGCCTCGTTTCCGAGGGCACGCAGCTCGGTCAGATCATTGCCGACAAAGCGGAGTTCGACCGGTGCATTCACCGGTGGACCCTGCACCAGCCCGCGCACCAGAATGTCAGCCTCGGGAGCGATGGGCGCCAAGTTGCGTTGCAAGTCACGCAGGACCATTTCGGTTGCTTCGGGCGAGGCCGTGGTGATCAGCGCATGGGCGTGGCCCGGCGCATTTTCGCGTGCGCCGACGATGTTGTAGTAGAAGGCCGGTGCCGAACGGCCCACGACCCACATGACCTGTTCAATGGAATCAACAGAAGTCAACGTCTGGTTGAGCCGCTCGACCACCGCCTGCGTGTCGTCGATCCCGGTCCCGGGCGCGAGGTCCACTTCGATGGTGAACTGGTCACGG
>JBCBDZ010000163.1:0-7931 GCA_038529225.1 Pseudomonadota bacterium
GCGTCCGGAGACACTGGACCTGATGCGACGCAATATCGGTGATCTTGCCAAATCCTTTGCGGAACTCGGGTACGCGGACATCTCGTTTTCCTTTGAGCAGAACGATCATATGCGCGGTGACGGGTTCGGGCATTCAGGCGATGCCAACGACAGCATTCAAGACGAAGACCTCGTACAGACCGCGCCCGCAATCGCTGTACTCCCAAGTTCCCATCTGGCGATTGTGCCCGACGGCGTAGACATAAGGCTCTGACAGATATGGATATTCTTCCCGCCCCAACAACTGTGGCCAATCAGACCGCACCCAGCAGTACGAACAGTTCCGTACTCAGTTCTGACTTTGATGTATTCCTCCAGATGCTGACGGCACAAGCCGAATATCAGGATCCGCTGAAACCCATCGATAACTCTGAATACGCGGCGCAACTTGCCCAGTTTTCGATGGTGGAACAGCAGGTCACGACCAACGACCTCATACAGCAAATGCTGTCTGCATTGGGCGCAAATGACATGGCAAGTGCCGCCAATTGGATTGGGATGGAAGCATTGGTGCAGGGTCCCGCCCGATTTGACGGATCCCCGGTGACAATTGCGCCCAACCCACCGGTCACCGCCGATCAAGTCACGTTGATTGTAACGAACGCCCAAGGCAATGAAGTGCAACGACAATCGATGCCACTTGGAGCCGCGCCATTTGAATGGGACGGGCGGGTTGCAGACGGATCGGTCTTGGCGCCTGGGGAATACAGCTTTGAAATTGAGAGCAAGTCGAATGGCGACGTCCTGGTTGTTGATCCTGCACTGGTCTACTCGCGCGTTACCGAAGCGCGAGTGGACAGTGGGACAACACTCTTGGCACTGGACAGCGGCTACTTGATTGCTGCAACCAACGTAGTTGGCCTGCGAGAGCCTGCCTGACGACGTTCAGACTGACAGCAGGCGCGGACTCTTGCCAAGTAGACATGTCCTCCTTCGCCACCGAGGTCGCTGACAGCACCGCCCGCGCGACCAAGGCACACCACATGAATGCGCTTTACCCACGCGGCCCGGTGATGGAGATGCAAATCATCATGACGTCAAAGGGTCCGGGAGTCTGAAATACCGAGCACCCAACCCAAAGAGAGTGACGGTACATTTCTTGCGAGGCCACCTCTTTGACGGTAGGGAAAATGAAGGAGTCTGTGCCTTTTTGCCAAAATCGGCACATCACCTCGAAAACTCGAACGGGAAAACGGTCTTGGGCGGCATGCAAACATCATCGGCCAGACCCATGATCAAGGGCCATTAAATTGGAATTGAACGCTGATTTTTCTGAACGCGTGGTTGTGCATTCTGATACGATTGCCTGGCAAGCTTCCCCCATGAACGGCGTTGATCGGCGGATGCTCGACCGTATAGGCGGCGAGGTCGCCCGCGCCACCACAATCGTTCGCTACGCGCCAAACAGTCTTTTTTCGACACATACACACACGGGCGGCGAAGAGTTTGTTGTCCTTGATGGTGTGTTTCAGGATGAGCACGGCGACTATCCGGCAGGCACATACGTGCGCAATCCACCCACCACACAACACACGCCCGGCTCCGAGCAGGGCTGCACAATCTTTGTCAAATTGTGGCAGTTCGACATGGATGACCGTAATCAATTTCGCAAGACCATGGACGACGAACTTGGCGAAAAGGTCGAAGGTATTGCCAGCGCGACGTTGCACAAGGACGCCCGCGAAACAGTCTCCTATCATCGCCTCGATGCGGGTGCGCGCCTGGATATGGCCCCCGTCGGCGGGATCGAACTGCTGTTGATTTCGGGCAGCCTGACGGACAAGGGCGACACACTGCGCACAGGGTCCTGGTTGCGCATACCGGAAGGTCAGGGCTTGGCCGCTCTCGCGGGCGGGGACGGTGCACAAATCTGGATGAAAACGGGGCACCTGCCCTTCGCCAAACCACCTATGGTTTGACCGCCAACATAAGGACACCGTGGTCATATTTGACCAAGACGCAGCTAAACCATGTCGTCCGCTCGATAGGCCGCATAAAGCGGCGGCATGATTGCGCGCCGCACAGACCCAAACGGGAACTTTTGCGCCGGTTTGCGCATCACGGCAGGGTACAGATCCGGGGTCTCACCAAGAGCAAGTTGCGCAAGGGTTTTTCCCGTAAACGTTCCCATCGCAACGCCGTTGCCGTGATAGGCAAATCCGGCCAGCGCGTTGGACGCACCTGCCACCGCACCGGCAAACGGAACCAAATCACGGGCAATGCACACCATGCCGGACCATGCGTGCGGGATTTCGACCTTCGACCAAGCCGGAAACATGCGGCGAAAGTCACTGATGACGCGCGCGCGCGCACGGGCCTCCGCGTTTTTGGACGCAAAAACCCCACCCCGCATCCCAAACAGAAAACGGTTGTCTGGCATCAGCCGGAAATAGTGCAGCAGGTGTCGACTGTCATAGGCCATTTGAAGGCTCGTCCAGCCTTGGGCAGACAGTTCAGATGGTGATAGTGGCCGGGTAACAATCACCGTGGATTGCGCAGGCAGGTACCGCCCCGCCATCCAATGCGGAATATCCTCGCTGGAGTATCCGTTTGTCGCAACGATAACGCGATCCGAAAAGACGCGGCCAGAGCCTGTTACAACGCCTGCATTATTAACGTCTGTTACGGCGCTCTGATCAAAAAACCGCACCCCTAAATGCGCCGCAGCCGCTTGAAGCCCGGCTACAAATTTGCGCGGGTTCAGCGCGAAACCAATCGGCACCGTCAACGCACCGTAAAACGGCCCTGCCATGCCTGCGCCACTCAATTCCGCGCCGTTCAAAATCTCCGGCGAAACGCCATAATTCTCTTCCACGGTCGCGGCGGCGCTGCGAAATCCGCGGGCATCCCTTGGACGATGCGCCAGACAGGTTTCGCCTGCAGAATGTCGATCGACATCAAGCTCCAACTCCACAAGCAGTTTATCAACGAGAGCAACGGCCTTTTTTTCGGCATGCCTCCATTCCAGACGGCCTGCGCGCCCGACCCGCTTGTCCAGCGCCGCATCAGACGCCTTGCCACCGCCCAGACAACAGAACCCGCCATTGCGTCCAGACGCGCCCCAACCGACGGCGTTGGCCTCCAGAACGACAACCGACGCACCAGATCGCGCCAGGTGATAGGCTGCAGAAAGGCCCGTAAATCCTGCTCCGACGATCACCACATCACAGGTGACATCGCCCTGAAGGCGGGGGTTTTCGTCAATTTCGACAGTATTGTCCCACCAACATCCCTGACGCGGTGCAGCACTGTAAGCGAATTGCGAGAAAATCCGCTTCATTGCGCCCGTGCGGCGGCCTGTTCATCACGTTTCGCCCTGAGCGCCGATTGTTTGCTGGCGATCGAGGCCGCAATGACGCCAACGGTCACTAACCCGATCAGGATCGTGCTCAGCGCGTTGATTTCCGGACTGACGCCGAGTCGCACGGACGACCAAATCTTCATCGGCAGCGTCGTGGCCGAAGGTCCAGAGGTGAAAGACGCGATCACCAGATCATCAAGACTGAGGGTGAAGGCCAGCAGCCAACCAGAGATCACCGCCGGCGCGATAATGGGCAACGTGACCAAACGGAATGCCTCAATCGGCGAAGCCCCCAGATCAAGCGCAGCCTCTTCCAGAGACTGATCAAATGTCATCAGCCTCGAAGATACGACAACAGACACAAAACACATGGAAAACGTCGTATGTGCCAAAACGATCGTCAGCACACCGCGATCCAGGCCGATGCCGATGAACAGCAACAAAAGCGACAGACCGGTGATGACTTCAGGCATAACCAGCGGTGCATAGATCATCCCCGAAAAAAGCGTGCGCCCAAAGAACCGCCCGCCCCGCACGAGGACATATGCCGCCATCGTCCCCAGAGCGGTGGCAATTGTTGATGAGAGGACGGCGACCTGCAACGTCACCCACGCGGCATCCAGGAAGGCGTCATTGGACAGCAACTCGCCATACCATTTCGTTGAGAACCCGGCCCAGACCGTCACCAGCTTGGATGCATTGAAACTGTAGATCACGAGGATCAGCATCGGCAGATACAGGAATACGAACCCGAAGGTCAGCGACACGACGTTGAACGGGCTGAGACGCATCATCTCTCCGCCTCTGCCTGTCGCTGCTCGTTGCGCTGGAACAGCACGATCGGGACAATCAAAATCAACAGCAGGATCACGGCCACCGCCGACGCCACCGGCCAGTCCCGGTTCGAGAAGAACTCTTCAAACAGGACCTTTCCGATCATCAATGTCCCTGATCCACCCAGCAGCGAAGGGATCACGAATTCGCCCAGCGCCGGGATAAAGACCAGAAAACACCCCGCGATAATTCCGTTTTTGGACAGCGGCACAGTGACCAGCCAAAAGGCCTTGAGCCTCGAGCACCCAAGATCTTCGGCCGCCTCGATCAGGGACCCATCCAGCCTGTCCAGCGCCGAATAAATCGGCAAGATCATAAACGGCAAATAGGTGTAAACGATCCCGATATAGACCGCCGTGTTGGTGTTGAGGATGGTAAGCGGCGTCGAGATGATGCCAAGCCACAATAGGAACTGGTTCAAGAACCCTTCGCCAGACAGAATGCCAACCCACGCATAAACACGGATCAGGAACGAGGTCCAAAACGGCAGGATTACCAGCATCAGAAGCGTCGGACGCCACTGCTCAGGTGAGCGGGCCATTGCATAGGCCATCGGATACCCGACACAGAGCGTGAGAAACGTCGAGAAAAACGCAATTTGCAGAGAACTCAGATACGCCTTCCAATAGAGGTCGTCCTCGGTCAGAAATACAAAGTTCTCAAAGTCGAGCCCGGTCAGCATGTTCCAGATGCCGTCCTTGGCCGTCGGGGTGTAGGGCGGAATGGCCAGCGCGATGTCGGACAGTGAAATCTTGAAAACCACGGCAAACGGAATCAGAAACAGCGCCAGAAGCCAGAGGTAAGGCACCGCTATGAGTAGTTTGCGTCTCACGTGCTGAGCACCACGCCTGCCGTGCCGGACCAGCTGACCCAGACCTCGTCTTCCCACGTGATCTCGCGCCGCGCCACTCGCCGTGTGTTCGCGGTTTGCGCCTTGATCATCACCCCGTCTGCCAGCTCCACGTGATAGGTCGACAGATTCCCAAGATAGGCAATGTCGATCACCGTCCCTTTCAACGCATTCACGGCCCCCTCTGGCCGGTTTTTTGAGATGGCCACTTTTTCTGGCCGCAGCGCCAGGGTCACCTCCATGCCGTCAAGCTCTGCGTCTACGTCCAGCGCAATCAGAGTAGGCTGGCCGTCTGCCCAGACAATGTCGATGCCGCCTTCGGGAATGTCTTTTGTCACGACAGACAGGTCTGTGTCGTTTTGGTCCGGTGGCGGCAACTGGCGCTGGATGTCTGTGCGCGCCCCGATCACGGGTGCCAACACCTTGTCATGCAGCCAAATTCCAAGCGCATTCGGTTTGGGTCCACGGACTGCATTTGATGGGGCAGTCGCAGTTTCCGATACCTTTGGCGCTTGCGCCCGCGCGCGCGCTGTCCCGCCAATCAATGTCACATCACCGATGAAGTCCGCCACGTAAGTCGAGTTGGGTGCCTCGTAGATGCGTTGGGGCGTTGCCACCTGCATCACACGGCCCTCGTCCATCACGGCCACGCGGCTGGCGACCGTCATCGCCTCTTCCTGATCGTGGGTGACGATGACAAAGGTCGTCCCGGTCTTTTCCTGAATGTCCATCAGCTCGAACTGCGTCGCCTCGCGCAGTTTTGCGTCAAGCGCACCCAGTGGTTCATCAAGCAGCAACAGTTTGGGCGCCTTGGCCAGAGACCGGGCGAGGGCGACACGTTGCCGTTGACCACCGGAAATCTGATGCGGTTTGCGACGGGCAAACTTCTCCAGCCGGGTCAGCTTCAGCATCTCTTCAACCCGGTTGGCAATCGCGGCCTTGTCACTGCTTTCGCGGCGCAGACCAAAGGCGATATTGTCCCAAATGGAAAGATGCGGGAACAGAGCATAGGACTGGAACATCATGTTCACGGCCCGCTTGTTTGGCGGGATCCCGGCAATGTCCTGCCCGGCCAATTCAATGGCCCCGCTCGTCGGGTTTTCAAAGCCGGCGAGCATCCGCATCATGGTCGTCTTGCCACAGCCTGACGGACCCAAAAGGGCAAAGAACTCGCGCTCAAAAATGTCGAGGGTCAGATCATCAATGGCGGTAAAATCGCCGAACCTTTTGGTCACATTGCGAAAGCGGATCAGGGGCTTCTGTTCCGGGTCGTCCCAGGGGGCGAATACAGTGTCTGCCAAGGGAATGTCCGATCAAAAATTGCGATGGGCGCGAGGAAACCCCGCGCCCACAAAGTCAGGCTTCAGGTGCCCGATTTCACCTTGGTCCACATGCGCGTCACAGTCCGCTGAACGCGGGCCGGGTACGGTGTCGTGGTGTAAAGGTTTTCAAGAGTAGCTTCGTCCGGGTAAATGGCCGGGTCGCCAATCACATCCTCTACGAGGAACTCTTTGGACGCAGCATTTCCGTTGGCGTAATAGACATAGTTGGACGCCTGCGCCATGTTCTGCGCGTCCATGATAAAATTCAGGAACACATGCGCGGCGTCTGGGTTCGGGGCATCCACAGGAATGGCCATCTGGTCAAACCACATCAACGCTCCTTCGCTTGGGGCATTGTATGCAATCTCCACGCCATTGTCGGCCTCATAGGCACGATCTCGCGCTTGCAGGATGTCACCGGACCAACCGAAAGCTACGCAGATGTCACCATTGGCCAGCGCGTTGATGTATTCCGAACTGTGGAACTTGGTCACATATGGACGCACACCTGTCAGGACAGGCTCGGCCAACGCAATCACTTCCGGATCATGACTGTCCGGGTCCTCACCAAGGAACTTGAGCGCGGCCGGGATCATCTCGGTCGGCGCGTCCAGGAAATGCACGCCGCAGGCTTGCAGCTTTTCCATGTTTTCCGGATTAAAGATCAACTCGAGTGAGCCAAGCGGCGCATCCTCACCAAGGATTTCCTGCACCTTGCCGACATTCACGCCAATACCGGTGGTGCCCCACATGTAGTTAATCGAGTATTCGTTGCCGGGGTCGTATTGCGCCGTGCGCGCCTCGACAACATCCCAGAGGTTTTCTGCGTTGGGCAACTTGCTTGGGTCCAGTTTCTGGAAGGCACCCGCGCTGATCTGGCGTTGCAGGAACGTGCCCGAGGGCACCACCACGTCATAGCCCGACGACCCTGCCAGCATCTTGGTTTCCAGCACTTCGTTGCTGTCAAACACGTCATAGATCAGGTCGATCCCGGTCTCTTCCTCAAACTTGGTCAGCAAATCTTCGTCGATGTAGTCTGACCAGTTGTAAACACGCACTTCGTCGGCGAACGCGGCCCCCGCAAGGGCGACGACAGCCGTCGTGCTCAGCATCAGTTTCTTCATTGTATACTCCCGTAAATCGCCCGTTTGCCGGGTCAGCCGTCATGAAAACAAGTTTTATCAGACTCGTCCAGCGCGATTGCACATGGCGCATTGACGGCACGGGCGATGCCCATATTCTCTGCACATCTTTTCAGCCAGAGGTTTTCATGCCCGCCATCACCAATCATCTGCCCACCTCCGAACTTCAGGCTCTGGATGCTGCGCACCACATGCACCCGTTCACAGCAAACACCGAATTGGCTGAAACCGGGACCAAGGTGATTACCCGGGCGCACGGCGTGTATCTGCATGACAGCGACGGCAACAAGATTCTGGACGGCATGGCCGGCCTGTGGTGTGTCAACATAGGCTACGGGCGTACAGAACTGGCCGATGCTGCTGCCCGCCAGATGCGCGAACTCCCGTATTACAACACGTTCTTCAAAACCACGCACGTCCCCGCCATTGCGCTGGCCAGGAAG
>JBCBDZ010000164.1:0-7922 GCA_038529225.1 Pseudomonadota bacterium
CCGTCTTGCTGGCGCAACTCGTCAATCCGTTTGACGCCGTGCATGACGGTCAGATTGCCGAGGATCTGGAACTGCTGCGACGCGCACTCGAGGCATGAACCCTTGATCAGAACCGTTGAAAAGGCGGCGCTGTCGGGCGCCGCTTTTTTTTGTCTGGGCTCGGTCTATAACTCGTAGGAAATCGGCGTGTTCAACAGCTCTTCGAGGTGCGCATTGAACGTCTCTACATCCTGCGCCGGGTCAAGGTCGCGCAGCGGGCGCAGGTCCATGGCGACATGCCGCCGCCCTCTCTTGATCCCCAGAAAGCTCCAGAACCCGTCATAACGGGACGTCTGAAACCGCCCCAACCCGTCCAGCCGCAGCAACATGACGGGGGTGTCCGGCTCTGCCCGCAAGATGTCATGCACACCGCTGAGGTATGCGGGCACGTGTTCGCGTTCTTCCTGCCGGGTTTTTCCGGCTGGAAACAGCAGGACCGAGTTTCCCTTTGCCAAAACCTTGTGCACGATCTCAAGAACTGTCGCCTTGCGCGCCTTGCGTTTTTCATCCGGCCAGGATTTGGGCGAACTCATGGGAATGGCAGAGGCGATGTACATCGGCAGGAACTGACCCCAGTTGTAGTATTCGTCGTAATGCACGGTGGGTCGAATGCGCTTGGTGGAATAAAGCATCGCTGCAATCAGGGGGCCGTCATGGCGGCTGACATGGGTGGCCAGGATCAGAGTGCCAGGCTGGTCCTGCAACAGATGTTTGCCGGAACAACTGACGTTGTAAAACAGCGCGTAGTAGCTGCGCACAAGAATGAACAGGAAGTGGCGCAGCCAACGCCCCAGAGTCGCGTCCAGAAACCGGATCATGCCAAGATCCCGCGCTTGGATGGGGTATTCATTGAACCACTCCTGAAAAACCGAACTCTAAAACAATGCCAGGACGAAATATGGATCATGCTTTCGTCAGGCAATAAGGCAGTCAATGGGAATTCCCGCGGTTTTTCCCCCTCACGGATGTCACAGACGTTTCCCGTGCCCGACAGTTGCACAAAATTGCCACGCTTGCAGGCTCCGTCGACTTGACGCCCCTTTCGATCCGGCGGACAAACCAACAAAATGCTTGTGATGCCGCGTGTTTGGGCTAGGGTGCCCGTCCCTGCACTGCGGTCGGGGATATCTGGGAGACGGACCATGAAAATCAGTGTCGAACGCGGCGTGCTGCTCAAGGCAGTTGCCCAAGCTCAATCCGTGGTCGAACGGCGCAACACCATCCCGATCCTTGCCAACGTGCTGATCGAAGCGGAAGGATCAGACGTGACATTCCGCGCGACAGACCTTGACATCGAAGTGGTCGACAAGGCCCCTGCACAGGTCGAACGCGCAGGCGCCACAACAGTATCCGCCACAACACTGCATGAAATTGTGCGCAAACTGCCCGATGGCGCGTTGGTTTCACTAACTGCGGACAGCGCCGCCGGTCGACTGACGGTGGAGGCCGGGCGCTCGAACTTCTCGTTAGCGACCCTGCCGAAAGAAGACTTTCCGGTCATGGCATCGTCCGAATACGCCTCGAACTTTTCGGTGCCCGCACCCAAACTGCGCCGTCTCTTCGACAAGTCGAAATTTGCGATTTCGACTGAAGAGACACGTTACTATCTCAACGGTGTCTACATGCACATCGCGGATGGAGATGATGGCCGCGCCTTGCGCTGCGTGGCCACGGATGGCCACCGCCTCGCCCGCATTGACAGCGACCTGCCCGAGGGTGCTGCGGACATGGCGGGTGTGATCGTGCCGCGCAAAACCGTTGGCGAATTGCGCAAGCTGCTGGATGACGACGACATGCAGATCGCCGTGTCCGTCTCTGAAACGAAGGTCCGCTTTGCCACGCCTGACATCACGTTGACCTCCAAGGTCATCGATGGGACCTTCCCCGACTATACCCGCGTGATCCCGGCTGGAAACACACGCAAAATGGAAGTGGACGCGTCCGACTTTGCCAAGGCCGTAGACCGCGTCGCCACCGTCAGTTCCGAACGCTCCCGCGCGGTCAAGCTGCAACTGGACGAAGATCGTCTGATCCTGTCCGTCAATGCGCCTGACTCGGGGGCCGCCGAAGAAGAACTGGCCGTCGCCTATGGCGATGAAAAGCTGGAGATCGGGTTCAACGCCAAATACCTGCTGGAAATCGCATCTCAGGTGGACCGAGAAAACGCGGTGTTCCTGTTCAACTCGTCCGGCGATCCGACCCTGATGCGCGAAGGCAGTGATCTGTCCGCGGTCTATGTGGTCATGCCGATGCGCGTTTGATTTTTTGCCTCCGGCGGGGATTTTTTTAAAACAGAGAAGGGGACGGTGATGGCGCTGTCCCTTTCTGCTTTGACCTTGTCGCATTTTCGGTCTCACAAGGTGGCACGGCTTGCGCTGGATGCGCGACCCGTCGCGATTTACGGGCCCAATGGCGCGGGCAAGACCAACATTCTGGAAGCGGTGTCCCTGTTTTCGCCCGGACGCGGGCTGCGACGGTCTTCGGCCGAAGACATGACCCGTCGTCCAGAGGCTTTGGGGTGGAAACTGTCCTGCGTGTTGCACTCTTTGCATCAGGTCCATGAGGTCGAGACGTGGTCGGAGGGCGGCAACGCACGGCAGGTCCGCATTGATGACAAATCCGCCGCGCAGACCGCACTTGGGCGCATTGCCCGCGTTCTGTGGCTGATCCCGTCCATGGATCGGCTGTGGATCGAGGGGGCCGAAGGGCGACGCCGGTTTCTGGATCGCATGACGCTCAGTTTCATACCTGATCACGCACAGGTTTCGGTCGAATATGACAAGGCCATGCGCGAACGGAACAGGTTGCTCAAGGACATGGTGCGCGATGCCCACTGGTATGCGGCACTTGAGACGCGCATGGCAGAAACCGGGACCGCCATACATGCCAACCGCCTGACCGCTTTGGCCGCACTGGCCGAGGCGCAACAGGATGCAAAGACAGCCTTTCCAGCCGCCACGCTCACCTTGCAACCCGGTGAATTGGACCTTCCGGATATGGCCGACGACTTGCGCATCGCCCTCGCCGATGGCCGCGCCCGCGATCTGGCGGCAGGCCGCACATTGATCGGGCCGCACCGCGCGGACTTGTATGGCGTCTATGCTGCCAAGGACGTTCCAGCCAGAGACTGCTCCACGGGGGAGCAAAAGGCGCTTCTTGTGTCCCTCATCCTCGCCAATGCACGGGCACTGGCGCGGGATTTCGGGGCGCCGCCGCTCCTGTTGCTGGATGAAGTCGCCGCACATCTGGATGCGGAGCGGCGTGCCGCCCTGTACGACGAAATCTGTGCTCTGGGCGCGCAGGCATGGATGACGGGGACTGAAACACAATTGTTCGAACATCTGGGTGAGCGCGCGCAATACATTGAAGTGGGCGAAGAGGACGGGGCCAGCACCGTGACGGGGCCATGACGCTGAGTGTCTGGGACATCGCGCTTTATTCAGGCGCGCTGACCATCCTGTTCCTCACCCCCGGCCCCGTTTGGGTCGGGTTGATCGCGCGCAGTCTGTCGGGCGGGTTTCATGCGGCCTGGCCGCTCGCCCTGGGCGTGGTCGTCGGGGACGTGATGTGGTCGTTGCTGGCGATCTTTGGCATCACATGGGTTCTGTCCGTCTATGGCGGCTTTCTCGAGGCGCTGAAATGGGTCGCGGCGATCATGTTTGTCGTCATGGGGGCGCTGGTCATCCGCAGTGCCGATAAACAGATCGACACCGACAGTCGGTTGACCCGTCCCGGCATGTGGGCCGGGTTCGTGGCCGGACTGGTCGTGATCCTTGGCAACCCCAAGGCCATCCTGTTCTATGCTGGCATGCTGCCCGGCTTTTTCGACCTCACGCGACTGACGGCGCTGGACATCGTCATAATCGCCACCTTGTCCATGGTCATCCCGCTGATCGGCAACCTTGCCATGGCCCTGTTCATCGACCGCGCGCGCCGCCTGATGCAGCGGCCCGAGGCGCTGAGGCGCATGAACATCACCGCAGGTGTTTTGCTGATCTGCGTCGGCCTTGTCATCCCTCTGACCTGAAACGCAAAATCTTGTGTCAGTGGCGTGACAATCCCCCCAAAAAACAGTATATTTAGGGGAATAGAACAAGAGGCCGAGCAATGGCAGAGAACGGGCAAGCCCCAGAAGAATACGGCGCAGATTCCATCAAGGTTCTCAAGGGCTTGGAAGCCGTGCGCAAACGTCCGGGGATGTACATTGGCGACACGGACGATGGCAGCGGTCTGCACCACATGGTCTACGAGGTCGTCGACAACGGCATTGACGAGGCTTTGGCCGGTCATGCGGACGCCGTCACAGTCACAATTCACGCGGATTCCAGCGTATCCGTCAGCGACAATGGGCGCGGGATTCCGGTCGGAATTCACGAAGAAGAAGGCGTATCAGCCGCCGAAGTCATCATGACCCAACTGCACGCAGGTGGGAAGTTTGACAGCAACTCTTACAAAGTGTCCGGCGGTCTGCATGGCGTGGGTGTGTCCGTCGTAAACGCCCTGTCCGATTGGCTGGAACTGCGCATTTGGCGCGACGGCAAAGAACATGTGGCGCGGTTTGAGGGCGGGTTCACCACCAAGCACCTTGAAGTCGTCGCCGACACGGACCGGACCGGCACCGAGGTGCGGTTCATGGCATCCACCGACACTTTCTCAAACCTCGAATACTCGTTCGAGACACTGGAAAAGCGGCTGCGTGAACTGGCCTTCCTCAATTCCGGTGTGCGCATCATTCTGACGGATGAACGGCCTGTGGAAACGCTGCGCTCTGAACTCTTCTACGAGGGTGGCGTCAAAGAGTTCGTCAAATATCTCGACCGGTCCAAGGCGTCCGTGATGCCCGAGCCGATCTTTATCGCGGGCGAACGGGACGACATCGGTGTCGAAGTCGCCATGTGGTGGAATGACAGCTATCACGAGAACGTCCTGCCCTTTACCAACAACATCCCGCAGCGCGATGGCGGCACGCACATGGCCGGCTTCCGGGGTGCTCTGACCCGGACGATCAACAACTACGCGCAATCCTCAGGGATCGCGAAAAAGGAAAAGGTCAGCTTTACCGGCGATGATGCGCGCGAGGGGCTGACATGCGTGCTGTCCGTCAAGGTTCCGGATCCCAAGTTCAGCAGCCAGACAAAGGACAAGCTGGTCAGCTCTGAGGTGCGCCCGGCCGTCGAAGGGTTGATGAACGAAAAGCTGGCCGAGTGGTTCGAGGAGAACCCCAACGAGGCCAAGATCATCGTAGGCAAGATCATCGAGGCGGCGCTGGCCCGGGAAGCGGCGCGCAAGGCCCGGGATCTGACCCGGCGCAAGAACCCGATGGACATGAATTTCCTGTCCTCCAAACTCAAGGACTGTTCTGACAAGAACCCGGCAAACACTGAAATCTTCCTCGTGGAGGGCGACAGCGCCGGAGGCTCTGCCCAGACGGGCCGGGACCGCAAGACGCAAGCCATTCTGCCGCTCAAGGGCAAGATCCTGAACGTGGAACGGGCGCGGTTTGACCGAATGCTCGGCTCTCAGGAAATCGGCAACATGGTCATGGCGCTCGGGACCGGGATCGGGCGGGACGAGTTCGACATCGAAAAGCTGCGCTACCACAAGATCGTCATCATGACGGATGCGGACGTGGACGGCGCGCACATCCGCACGCTGTTGCTGACGTTCTTTTACCGCCAGATGCCCGAGTTGATCGAAGGCGGTTACCTCTACATCGCCCAGCCACCACTTTACAAAGTCGCGCGGGGCAAATCCGAGGTCTACCTCAAGGACGAAGCCGAGATGCAGGACTACCTGATCCAGCAAGGGATCGAAGGGGCCATGCTGCGGCAAGGCAACGGCGAAGAGATCATAGGGCAAGACCTTGTGCGCGTCGTAGAAGAGGCGCGCCAGTTGCGCCGGGTCCTTCAGGCATTCCCAACGCATTACCCGCGCCACATCCTTGAACAGGCCGCCATTGCCGGGGCCTTTGTGCCTGGTGCCGTTGACAGTGACCTGCAAGGCGTCGCCGACAAGGTGGCCGAACGGCTAAACCTGATTGCGCTCGAATGGGAACGCGGCTGGGCCGGACGGATCACGCAGGACAAGGGTGTGCGACTGGCCCGCATCCTGCGCGGTGTCGAAGAAGTGCGCACGCTTGACGGGCGCATGCTGCGCTCGGGCGAGGCGCGCAAGACCGGGACGTTCACGCAGTCCTTGCAGGATGTCTATGGCACCCCCGCCACGCTGCACCGCAAGGACAAGAGCATCGAAATCATGGGGCCGATGGACCTGCTGGACGCCATCCTGTCCGAAGGGGAAAAAGGCCTGTCGCTGCAACGCTACAAGGGTCTGGGCGAAATGAACCCCGACCAGCTTTGGGAAACCACACTGGATCCGGATGCGCGCACGCTGCTGCAAGTGCGGGTCGAAGACATGGCCGAGGCGGACGATCTGTTCACCAAGCTGATGGGCGATGTTGTGGAACCACGCCGCGAGTTCATCCAGCAAAATGCGCTGAGCGTCGAAAACCTGGACTTCTGAGCGATGTCCGATCCAACGCACCACCCGCTCGAAGACCGCCGCACCGTCGCTGATCATGAAATGCAAGAGCGGGCCAGCGCCTTTCACGGGCAAATCTCGACACGGCGCACGATCCGCGACTTTGACACCAAACCAGTGCCGCGCGCTGTGATCGAGGCCTGTGTGGCTGCTGCCGGTACTGCCCCATCCGGTGCCAATCAACAGCCGTGGCACTTTGTTGCTGTCAGTGATCCGGACCTCAAATCACAGATCCGCGCTGCTGCCGAGGAAGAAGAACGTCGCTTTTACGCAGGCGGTGCCAGCGACGAATGGCTCGAAGCTCTTGCCCCGATCGGCACGGACGCGGACAAACCTCATCTGGAAGACGCGCCGTGGTTGATCGTCGTCTTTGCCCAGCGCTATGGGCTGGACGCCGATGGCGGGCGGATCAAACACTATTACGTACCGGAAAGCGTTGGCATCGCGACAGGCATGTTGCTGACGGCTCTGCATGTGTCCGGCCTTGCCACGTTGACCCATACGCCAAATCCCATGGGTTTCCTGCGCGATCTTCTGGAACGCCCGGACAGCGAAAAGGCAACGATGATCATCGCAGTCGGACACGCGGCCGAGGATGCAATGGTGCCTGCGATGGCAAAGATCAAAAAGCCACTGGACGAAATCCTGACCGTCCGCTGATCCTGCGCCCGTTGGCTTTGCCATCCCGACCGGGGAACCCGGCCACACTTTCCCCCTGAAAACTTCTTTGTGCACGGAAATTTTACCGCTAACCTGCGCGAACACAATTGTAATGATATGCGCCGCCAAGGGTTTGGGGCGTTAATACCGGTGGGAGAAAGAAGACATGGGCAAACGCGACGACCTGATTGCGCAATACGCGGACGACCTCAAGAACAAGTGCGGCATGACGCCAGACATGGATCTGCTGACCAAAGTGACGATTGCCTGTGGTCCGGCAATCTACAATGCGGACGCATCGACCGTCGCAGGCAGCCAAAAATCCGAACTGGAAACTGTCAAAGAGAACTTCCTGATGAAAAAGCTGGGCCTGCCCGACAGCCCGGACCTGATGGCCGCGATCGACAGCGTCATCGAAACCTACGGCAAATCCGAGCGCAACAAATACCGCGCCGTGGTCTACTACATGCTGACCAAGCATTTTGGTAAAGAGTCCGTTTACGGCTAGGCCCGCTGAACCGGCGATGACAGCGCACCCGCCCAGAGTGGCGGGTGTTTCTGTTTTTCCTCTAATCCTAATGACTTAGGATTTGCTTTTTTGCGCCGCGCTGCGTAAGTCTATCCGGTCAGACCAGAAAGGTCAGACCCTGATATTGAACACGTGTGGTGGCTCTTGGGAGTGC
>JBCBDZ010000165.1:0-7896 GCA_038529225.1 Pseudomonadota bacterium
CGAGATTGCGGGTCTGGACATGTCTGAACTGGGCATGGAAGCCTACCCCGAATTCTCCAAGGGCTAAGTCGGGTCCAAGAGAAACCGAAAGGCCGGGCATCGCTGCCCGGCCTTTTTTGTTGCAGAGGTGGACGACACGTCCACCTTACGAAGGGTCTGAGTAAGGTGGGCGTGTCGCCCACCCCACACCGTCAGACGCCCGCAGCGATGATCGCGTCCGCCAGAACCGGTATCGATTGCGCCGTCAGCCCGGCAATGTTCATCCGGCTGTCGCCGACCATGTAGATGCCGTGATCTTCGCGCATCTTCATCACCTGATCGGGCGTTGCCCCAATGCGCGAAAACATGCCCCGATGTTCGGCAAGAAAGCCAAAGCGATCCGACCCGGCCCGTTGTTGCAAGGCCTGCGCCAATTGCTCACGCAGCCCCAGCATCGACAGGCGCACCTCTTCCAATTCAGCCATCCACTCGGCCCGCAGCGCATCATCATTGAGGATCATTGTGACCAGTCTTGCCCCGTGATCCGGGGGGAAGGAATAGTTCTGGCGGTTCAGGAACGCCAATGTGCCTTGGGAAATCGCCTTGTCCGTCCCATTCGCCACCATCATCAAGATGCCAGTGCGTTCGCGGTAGATGCCAAAGTTCTTGGAACAGCTTGCTGCGATCAGGCATTCCGGCACAGCCGCAGCAACAGCCCGCGTGGCCGCCGCATCCGCTTCCAGACCGTCGCCAAATCCCTGATAGGCAATGTCGATCATCGGTACCGCACCCGTATCCTGAAGAACGGCAATCACTTCCTCCCATTGGGCCATGGTCAGGTTGGCACCGGTCGGGTTATGGCAGCACCCATGCAGCAGTACGACATCCCCGGCACGCGCCGTTTTGAGATCCGCAATCATAGCGTCAAAATCGACGCCACGCGTCCTGTCGTCAAAGTAGCGGTACTGCACCTTTTCGATACCAAGGTGGTCAAGGATCGACAGATGATTGGGCCATGTCGGGTCTGATACGAAAATCCGCGCCTCAGGTTGCGCCATCCGGACAAGCTCGAAGGCCTGCCGCACAGCCCCTGTGCCGCCGGGTGTCGCCGCAGCAGACACATCTGATCGGGCGACTTTGTCGCCCAGAACCAGTTTGATCATCGCATCCGAGAAGGCAGGATCGCCAACAAGCCCCACATAGGACTTCGACGTTTCGGCCTCCCACAACTGGTGCTCAGCCGTCTTGATCGCGCGCATGATCGGTGTGTTGCCGGTGGCGTCCTTGTAGACACCCACGCCAAGGTCGACTTTGGTGCTCCGCGGGTCGTCGCGGTACATCTGCATCAGCATCAGGATGCCATCGGGTTTCTGGGCGGCAAGGTGTTCGAACATCAGGCGTCTCCCGTGGCCACAGGCACGGTGGGGAACATTCCCCATTCAGCCCACGATCCGTCGTAGAGAGACCAGCTGTGATTGCCGAGGCGCTCAAGCGCAAGGGACAGGATGGCCGCCGTGATACCGGAACCGCAAGTGGTGATCACAGGCTTGGTCACATCCACGCCCGCAGCCTCGAAAACCGCGCGGGTCTCCTCAGGTGTTTTCATGGTTTTGTCACTGTTCAGAAGCCCGGTATAGGGCACATTGCGCGATCCTGGCACATGGCCGGCGCGCAGGCCTTCGCGCGGCTCGGGCGCATCGCCCCGAAAACGGTCGGCCGCACGAGCATCCACAATCTGAGTGGATTTAAGTTTGGACGCCTGCGACACCTGCGTCACATCACGCACGAGGTGGTTTTGAAAACGCACAGTCAGGTGACGATCCTTTATCACGGGGGGCATGTCCTCGACCGGGCGCCCTTCGGCCTGCCATTTGGGCAGACCCCCGTCCAGAACGGCGACATCGCGGTGCCCCATCAGACGGAGCAACCACCACACCCGCGGCGCACTCTGAATACCTGCTGCGTCATAGACAACGATCTGATGCCCATCGCCGACACCCATGGCGCGCATGCGGCTCATGAACTTTTCGGCGGGCGGTGCCATATGTGGCAAGTCGGACCGCGCATCGCTGATGTCATCAATGTCAAAGAAACGCGCGCCGGGGATATGTGCCGCATCATATTCCGCGCGCGGATCACGTTCCACACCCGGCAGGTACCAGGACGCATCCAGAATGCGCAAGTCAGGGTCCTTGAGGTGGGCGGCCAGCCAATCGGTCGACACAAGTGTTCTGGGATCATCGGACATAGGCGTGCTCCGCGGCGCTGTCAAAAACGCCCTTGGGTACCGCTCTGCGCCATGTGTGGCAAGGGGGCGCAGGCGACACACCCCAAGCCCAAAAAGAATTCAGCCCTGTTTCAACAAGCGTTGTTTCTGGCGACCCCAGTCGCGCTTGGCCGACGTGTCCCGCTTGTCATGCAGCTTCTTGCCCTTGGCGATGCCGATTTTGATTTTCGCCATGCCCTTGTGGTTGAAATAGAGGACGAGGGGTACGAGGGTCATGCCCTTGCGCTGGGTCTGGTTCCAGAGGTTGGACAGTTCTTTGCGGCTGGCGAGCAGCTTGCGGCGACGGCGTTCTTCGTGGCCGAAGGTCTTGGCCTGTTTGTAAGGCGCGATGTAGGCATTCACCAGCCACAGCTCTCCGTCTTCGACGGCGGCATAGCTTTCGGCGATGTTGGCGCCGCCCAGACGCAAGGATTTGACCTCCGAGCCTTCCAGGATGATCCCGCACTCGATGTCATCATCGATGGCGTAGTCAAACCGCGCGCGCTTGTTCTCAGCCGCGATCTTGTAGTTGGGGTCTGATTTGCCTTGGGCCATGGCTCCGGCATGTAGGGGGTGAGGGGGCGTGGTGCAAGGGGTGTCCCACGCTGGGACAGGGTGCGGGTCACCGCATTTCAATGGGTTGCGGAGGCCGATCAACCATCTGCATCATAACAGCGTTCCAAGATTGACCGCCACAAGGAGCAACGATGCCGCACAGCTGAAAAGTACAGGTTCGTTGGAACGCAAGGCGTTCGTTCTTCTGTTGTTGCCCGTTGCCGTGCGCATGGATCGAAACTCAATGACTGCCGTCTCCCATGATATGGATCGATCGGCAGCGGTATCGATTTTCAGACTGTCTTCAAGGAAGCCATCAAGATGATGTATTGATTGCTCCATTCTTTTTCTTGTCGCACTCCAAACCAGCCCAAACGCCAGAATGAGAACGACGTAAAGACAAATTGAAAACAGGTCGCCCGTTGCCGCAACTTGTTTGCCTTCAAGGTCTGTGGTCGCAAAGGGATTCATGAGCCCGTATGCAGTCAAGATGAGTAGCGCAACTCTGTTAATCGCATTTGTTATGGCTTGAGCCAAGATGAGGGTGCCAATCCGCCCTATCGCTGTTTGGACGCTCAACCGACTGATTTCTTCCGGGTTGATGCCGGGTTGGCTAGGTGCAGCAGTGGGTTCAGGGCGATATTCAGTCATGGCTTTTGCCGTCCAATTCTTCGTGTACATGGACAAGAAGTTCCATGTGGGCCTTATCGTATGCCTCGGACGACTTGCCGTCATATTTTACGAAACAAGAAGGGATAACCTTCACATCGGATGGGTTAAGGGCCTTTTTGCCCTGAACCATCAAGGCGCAAATACGCTTGGTCGCTTCAACTTCGTGGTCGGATATCCTCTGGCTGACAACGCTTGGCACCTTGTCTTTGGCGAAGTCGTGCGACTGAGAGACCTCGTCATGAACCTTGTTGGCTTTGTTCAACATCAACACAACCAGTTTTACTTTGGCGAGTGCGGCGCGAAACTCTTTGCCTTCGTCAACATGCTCTGCTCTCGAGATCAAATCCCCAAACCATTTGCTGCTGTCGCGCTCGCTCTGCTCTTCAGATTCTTGGAAAGGCCGAGAACAATCAACAACGAAAACAAGAACCCGAGGACGCGAGTCCACAATGTGCGCGACAACCGTGTCGACGGTTCTGTGCCTCTGCCCCGGCGTATCAAAGATGTTTCTGAAAATGCGTTCCTTGCTGCCCAGGCTTCCAGAGTACTCTACAAACAGGGCACGACCGGGATCAAATTTACGAGTTCTGCGGTAGTCGGATTTTGAAACAAGATTTCCCTGATTATAAAGAACCCGCTTTAACGTCGTCTTTCCGGAGTTTTCCGGCCCAACAATGGAAATACGTACTGAAAACAGCACTTTCAGCCGTTTCACTATCCAATTCCACGGCACAGCCTTGATGAGACTTACCGCTGTACTGGCGCTTTTTAGCATATCTAAGCTCTCAGACGCGTCGGTTGCGTCGGGCCCTTGCTTGTTTGAATTTTGGCTATCCACAAGATCAAATCACATAATGCAAACGCCACCTTAAGTTGCATCAGAATCACCCAAAAATCAACTATCCGGCGCGCTGGCGCGGACAGGATCCTGTAGTCGCCAAACCGAATTGAAAGCCAAGGTCTGGTTTTTCTGCTGGGCACTGCCGGGTACCTGCTGATGCCAGTCGGATACGCCGTCTGTCACCTGCTGTGCGCCAAGACCGGTCATCAACCATCAAGCAACCAGGAAGATTGCCGGCTGAGGGCGCCCTGACTCGCCGAATCCAAAACGGAAGCGCCGCTGGATCCGTGTCATTCCCCCAGCTTTTTGTGCACCTCGTCCAGATCAATCTCGGCCACCGGCATCTTGTTGCCCGGATCATCGAAATCGTATTTGAACAGGTCAAAGTCGCGCTTGTAGATTTCGCGGACCAGATGCATGGACAGGTCGTCAAAATAGTCCTCGACCGGGTGCGCGCGTTTGGGGCCGTGCCCCTCACTTTCATTGAAACGCGGTATCTCTGTGATGTTGACGGCGTGCGGTGTCTTGATCGCCTGCATCACGTCCTCCATCCCCTCGTTGAACTTTTCGGTCCAGATGATCTTGTCATAGGTTCCGCCGTTCACAATGAAGGTCGACACGTGGCCAGACATGGCCGACCAGTGGATGTCCGGGTCCATGGGCCGTTTCCAGCGGATCGTGTCGCGCGCAAAAAGCAGGAAACGGCGGAAGGATTTGATCTGGTCAAAGTCGGCCTTGCCATCCGGCCCGCCGACGTCGATCCCGTATTTCTGGATCAGCAGCGGGACAAGGTTGCCGCGATAGCGTTTGCCGTTGCGCTGGATCCCGCAGATCTTGTCAAAGAACGAGCTGAGGATGCGAGTATAGGGGTTGCGCACACAGGTGAAAGCGTAAGAGTTATGGGCCTTTACGTTGCTGGTAATGGTTGGCTGGCTGGCATCCAGAGCCCATTTGTGCATCCCGCCCTTGGCATCGTGAATGTCACCATCAAAAAATGCCCCATGGTCAGAGTAGTACATGATCTGACCAATGGTTGAACATGCACATTTGGGCACCACCCGGTACACAACACTTTCACTTTCAGTCATCCAGGTGCCTGGAAACCCCATACCGCCCGTCCTTTGTGCACGCCGCCTATGCGGGCAGCTTGAATTGTCGTTAAAAAACCAAAGAAATCCTGTTTATTCAATCACTCCTTACCTCTATCTACGTAAACAATACCGGGTAAAGAGGCAGTTAAGTTTCCAGAATGGTCAAAATCGCCTACATCCTCCTGTGTCACAAAGACCCGGACGCTGTGATCAAACAGGCGGATCGGCTGACGGCGGCTGGCGATTACATGTCGATCCATTTTGACGCAAACGCCGATCCGGCGCATTTCAAGCAGATCAAATCGGCGCTGAGCGACAATCCCAGTGTGACCTTTGCCCATCGCCGCATTCGGTGCGGGTGGGGCGAGTGGAGCCTTGTCCAGGCAACCCTTTACGCCGTCGAGTCCGCGGTTGAGGCATTCCCCCGTGCGACCCATTTCTACATGTTGTCGGGCGACTGCATGGCGATCAAGACGGCGGAGTATGTTCACAATTTTCTGGACGACAACGACGCAGATTTCATCGAGAGCTTTGACTACTTCGAAAGCGACTGGATCAAAACAGGGTTCAAGGAAGAGCGACTGATCTACCGTCACTTCTTTAACGAGCGTACGCAGAAAAAGCGGTTCTACACCAGTTTCCAGCTTCAACGACGGCTCGGGCTGACCCGCCAGATTCCGGCCGACATTGACGTGATGATTGGCAGCCAGTGGTGGTGTTTGCGGCGCCGTACCATCGAATGGGTGCTCAATTTCACGCGCGAACGCCGGGATGTCATGCGGTTTTTCCGCAGCACATGGATCCCGGATGAGACCTTTTTCCAGACTGTCGTCCGTCATGTGGTGCCCGAAGAGGAGATCCGTTCACGGACGCTGACCTTTTTGCTGTTTAGCGACTATGGGATGCCTGTGACGTTCTATGACGACCACTATGATCTGCTGCTCAGCCAGGATTTCCTCTTTGCCCGCAAGATCAGCCCCGAGGCAATCGACCTCAAGCGCCGTCTTGGCCTGCTTTACGCCGCTCAGAATGTGCAGTTCCAGATTTCGAACGAAGGGACAAGCCTGTTCAAGTTCCTCACGGGTCGTGGTCGGATCGGTCGCCGCTTTGCCACTCGGTTCTGGGAGACCGAAAGCACGTTGGGGCGCAATCGCGAACTCCTGATCATAATCTGCAAGAAGTGGCACGTAGCCAAGCGGATGCTGGAACGTATCCGCCAGATGACAAATGTGCCTGCCATCGAATACCTGTTCAACGAAGAACACTCGCCCTTGCCCGATCTTGGCGGCATCCAGACCACGCTGGAAAAGCGCACGCGCCACCGCCGGGCGTTGATGAGGATGCTGTTTGACTATTATGAAACCGACCGGCTGATCGTGTGTATGGACCCGGGCAACCTTGATCTGTTGCAGGACTTTGCCGGGGATCGTTCGGTCACTCGGATGCTCGAAATAAACTGTAATTTCACCGACGACTATCTGGTCGGGCATGCGATGCGCGTGGGCCTTGCCGGGGAACAAACCGGCGCTGAGACAATCGAACGGCTCTTGCCCACCATCCGCAACGATATCGTGTTTGAGTCCGACCGCATCCGGGACGCGGATTTCGAGCATCTGGACCGGATCGAGGAATCTGCTGACCTAGATCAGAACTCCCGTGCCCTTGCCCGGTTCCTGAGTGTGCCAGAGGACAAGGCGCGCGAGATTGCCGAAGTGGATTACCTGTTTGCAGACTAAGGTGCAGCAACATCTGTTTGCGCACTTTGATCCTCGGCGGGCATGGATTCCCTTTCTTGTCATCGCGGGCGTGGTGCTTTGGATCACCTTCATCTTCCTGAACCCGGTCAGTGGCGCCGCGCTTGATCCGTTGGCACGTGCCGTGTTCTGGGCGATGCATGTGTTTCCCGCCCTTGCTCTTTTGCAGGCAGCGCAAACACTTTTGGGCTGGGTTCCCGGCTATGGGCGCGGGTCGGTCTGGCCCTGGGTTGCACTGGCCGGCGTTCTGGGTGCGTTGCTGTTCACACCCTTTGCCTTCTGGATCGACATGTTGTTTGGTCTGGATGTTGACGGGTCTTTCGAGACCGATGAAGAAGAAACGCTTGTGGCCGAGTTCTTTGCCCTTGCGCCGATTTTCATCGTGGTCTGGACGACCTTGAATGCCGGGCGTCTACTACGCCTGCAGCCTGACGCCGAAATGCCCGATGCGGAGCCAAGCGCCCCAGTGACAGAAGCGTTCTGGCAACGCGTGCCCGTCAGCATAGGGCGGGATCTGATCGCTTTGTCGGCTGAGTTGCATTACCTGCGTGTGCGCACGGCTCAAGGCGATGCGCTCGTGCTTTATGCCTTTGGGACGGCCGTATCAGAATTGTCTGCCAGCGCTGCGCCGGGACAACAGACCCACCGGTCGCACTGGGTCATGCGGCACCATATCCAAAAGATCGAACGGGTCGGACAAAGAGCCATCTGCCACATGACAGATGGGACGCAAATACC
>JBCBDZ010000166.1:0-7853 GCA_038529225.1 Pseudomonadota bacterium
CCGGGCCTCACCGCAGATATCTGTGTGCTCGATCTCGGCTCGACCCCTGCAATCGCCCATCATGAGTGTTGGGAAAACGGCATCCCAGACATGCGCGGCCTCCTGCGCGCGTTGGGCGATTGCAGGGGTCGAGCCGAGATCGAGCACACAGATATCTGCGGTGAGGCCCGGAGCGAGGCTGCCGATTTCATGCCCGCGATGCAGGGCCGCCGCTGATCCGGCCGTGGCCAGCCACAGGAGTTGGGCTGCGTGTACAGCCTCACCGCGCAACTGCGCGATCTCGTACGCCGCCGCCATCGTGCGCAGCATGGAAAAGGACGACCCACCGCCCGTGTCTGTGGCCAGCCCCACGACCTGCCCCGCCCGTGCCAGGCCCATCAGGTCAAAAAGGCCCGAGCCGATAAACGTGTTGGACGTGGGGCAGTGCACGACAGCCGCGCCCACGTCGCGCAAACGATCCATTTCGCGGGGGGTCAGGTGAATGGCATGGCCATAAATCCCTCGGTCGCCCATCAGCCCGGTGGCCTCATAGGTGTCAAGGTAGTCGCGTGCGTCCGGGAAAAGATCCTGAACCCATGCAATTTCATCGATCTGCTCGCTTAGATGGGTCTGCATCAACGCGTCAGGATGCTCGGCCCAAAGCGCGCCCAGGGCGTGCAGTTGCTCGGGCGTCGATGTAGGCGAAAACCGCGGTGTGATCGCGTAGACCGCGCGCCCCGTGCCATGCCAGCGGGTCAAAAGTGCCTTGCTGTCGTCATAGGCAGACTGGGCGGTGTCCCGAAGTGCGTCCGGGGCATTCCGGTCCATGCAGGTCTTGCCAGCCACGACGGCCATGCCGCGCTGTTCGGCCCCCTCAAAGAGCGCATTCACACTGCCGGGATGGATCGTGCAAAAGCTCGCCACGCTGGTGGTCCCGTGATCCAGCACCAGATCGAGGTATCGGTTCGCAATCGCGGCGGCATATGCCGGGTCCGCGAGCCTGATTTCTTCGGGAAACGTGTAGGTGTTGAGCCAGTCGATCAGCCGTTTGCCCCAGGATGCGATCATGGCGGTCTGGGGATAATGCGCATGGGCGTCGACAAATCCGGGCAGGATCAACTGTCCGCTGTGGTCATGCACTTTCGCATTCGGCCCCGCAGTCGTGCGCGCATCCTCTCCCACGGCCAGAATGCGCGTCCCTTCGATCAGAAGGGCGCTGTTTTCCAGAATGTGTACGGCACTGTACCATGGGGCGCGGAACGGGTTGCCGGAAAATTGCAGCACATGGCCCAAAAGGAGATGGCGATCGGTCATATCTGTCTTATGGACCGAGTTTTGGCACACTTGCAAAGCCTAAAGCGGCGCCCATTGTCACGGACAGACCGGCCCCCTATTGTTTGCCTGAAATCGCAGCCCAACCGATGAGGGATCCCATGTCAGAAGACGTCGATGTGCCGGAACCGATTGGGGAGGATACGGGCTATGTGCTTGAGCGCAAAGACGTATCTGCAATTCTCTACGCAGTCGATATCGAGGATCGCGACCAGCTGATTGCGTTGATGGAGCCGCTGCACGCGGCCGACATCGCAGACCTTCTGGAACAGATCAACGCCTTTGATCGTGCGCGGCTGATCCGTCTTTATGACCGCGAATTTGACGGCGATATCCTGTCTGAACTTGACGAGTCGATCCGCGAAGAGGTGATCGCCGTCCTCAAACCGCAAGTTCTGGCAGAGGCGGTGCGGGATCTTGACAGCGACGATGTTGTCGATCTGATCGAGGATCTCGATGACGCCCGGCAGGAAACCATTCTCGAGGCGCTGGAAGAAACAGACCGCGCGATGGTCGAGCAGGCGATGGCCTTTCCGGAATATTCCGCGGGCCGCCTGATGCAGCGCGAAATTGTGATGGCGCCAGAGCATTGGACGGTCGGGGAGGCCATAGACCGGTTGCGTGGTGCCGATGAAAAGGACCTGCCGGGCCAGTTCTATCATGTGGTCCTTGTTGATCCGTGCCTACACCCGGTGGGCAATGTCACCCTTGGCAAGTTGATGCGTTCGCGCCGCGAGGTGCCCTTGCGCGGTCTGGTCGAGGAGACCTTTCGCGTGATCCCGGCCACGCAGGCGGAAAGCGAGGTGGCTTATGCGTTCAACCAGTATCACCTGATATCGGCGCCCGTCGTGGATGACGAGGGTCGTTTGATCGGCCAGATCACGATTGACGACGCGATGGCCGTGCTCGACGAAGAGCATGAAGAAGACATTCTGCGCCTTGCCGGTGTGGGCGAGGAATCGGCCCTGTCGGATTCCGTGCGCGAGACCACCAAGCGTAGGCTCCCCTGGTTGACCGTGAACCTGATCACCGCGATTCTTGCGTCTGTGGTGATTGCGCAGTTTGAGGCGGCCCTTGCGCAAATTGTCGCTTTGGCAGTGTTGATGCCCATCGTGGCGTCCATGGGGGGCAATGCAGGCACTCAGTCCCTCACGGTGGCTGTGCGCGCGCTGGCAACCAAGGATTTGACGGCCGCGAACCTCTGGCGCGTCATCCGGCGCGAAGTGGCCGTGGGGTTGTTTAACGGTCTGGTCTTTGCGCTGGTGATGGGCGTGGTCGGGGTCATCTGGTTTGGCTCGCCTGAGCTTGGATATGTGATTGCGGCGGCCATGGTTGTGAACATGGTGGTTGCGGGTTTTGCCGGCACTGTCATTCCGGTTGTGCTGGATCGTCTCGGGATTGACCCGGCACTTGCTTCGGGCGCGTTTGTAACGACGGTGACGGATGTGGTCGGCTTCTTTGCGTTCCTTGGCCTTGCCGCACTGGTATTGCTGTGAGCGGGTCGGGACCGGTCTGTTTGCCCTTGCGGGCAAAGGCGCCCGCCCGCCGACCCGGGGCGCGCGCGTGGGCTTGAGTGAGCAAAAGGCGGACGTGCGCAAGGCCGCGTTGCGCGTGCGCAAGGCTGCCTTTGATCTGGACCGTGGCGGGGCTAGCGCCCTGCTGTCGTCTGTTCTGGCAGGGTTTCGCGGCGTTCCCCTGGCCGGGTACATGCCCATCCGGTCTGAAATTGATCCCCTGCCAGCCATGGCGGAAGCCTCTGCTCATGGCGCTGTGGCTGTGCCCGTCATCATCGGCGCGGGACAGCCTTTGAAGTTTTCGCGCTGGACTCCAGAAGCTGCGTTGCGCACCGGTCCTTTTGGCGCGCGCGTGCCGGCGGTTGACGACTTTTTCGACCCGGAGATCGTGATCGTCCCGATGGTGGCCTTTGCACGCTCTGGTGGGCGGTTGGGCTATGGCGGCGGGTTTTATGATCGAACGCTGGAGCAGCTGCGCAGAAAGCGGCCTGTATTGGCGATCGGCTTTGCCTATGGTGCTCAGGAGGTGATGTCCTTGCCCCTTGAGGAGACAGACCAGCCGCTGGACATGATTGTCACCGACACTGAGGTCATTGACGTCTGAGGGGGCTCTGCCCCCGCGGCTACGCCGCCCCCCGTGGTATTTTCGGTCAGAAGAAACATCATCTGCTTGCCCCTTCTCATGATTGCGACATATGGGGCGTCATGAACATTCTTTTTCTGGGTGATGTGATGGGCCGTTCGGGTCGTCAGGCGATCACCGACAATTTGCCCCGGCTGCGCGATCTCTGGAACCTCGATTTCGTGGTTGTGAACGGCGAAAATGCCACATCCGGCATGGGCCTGTCGGGCGCGCATGCCCGCGCGCTGCTGGAGGCTGGAGCCGACTGTGTCACTTTGGGTGATCATGCTTTTGATCAAAAGGACATGTTGCAATTCATTGAGTCCGAGCCACGCGTCTTGCGCCCCTTGAATTTTTCCAAGGCAGCACCGGGCAAAGGCGCACGGCTGTTTACCGCGCGCGGGGGACAGAAAGTACTGGTGACGCAGGCCCTTGGGCAGGTGTTCATGAAACGCCCGTTTGATGATCCGTTTTCGGCCCTCGAAACGGTGTTTCGCACGCACCCTTTGGGTGGAGAGGCCGATGCGATTGTGGTCGATTTTCATTGCGAGGCCACCTCGGAAAAAATGGCCATGGGCCATTGGTGTGACGGGCGTGCAAGCCTGATGGTGGGCACGCACACCCATGTGCCTACCGCAGATGCCATGATCCTTGCCAAAGGCTGCGGCTATCTGACGGATGCCGGCATGTGTGGTGATTACAGTTCGGTCATCGGCATGCAGCGCGATGAACCTCTGCGCCGCTTTGTCACCGGTATGTCAAAGGAGCGTTTTGCCCCCGCCCTTGGCCCCGCCACGTTGTCGGGTGTGTATATCGAGACCAATGACAAGGGTCACGCAAGCCGGATCGAGATGGTACGACAGGGCGGTGTGTTGAAAGACTGCGGGCCATGACCCGGACCGAGACGCTGTTTTGTGTCGCGATGCTTGTTGTGTTGGGCGCGGCATGGGGCATGACAATGCCCTTGACCAAGATTGCTGTCAGCACGGGTTACAAGCATTTTGGTCTGTTGTTCTGGCAGATGGCGATTGGTGTTGTGGTGATGTCGGCCATCGCGCTCGTGCGCGGCACGCGTCTGCCCATGGGGCGCGCGCACTTGCGCGTTTACGTGTTGATCGCGCTGATCGGATCGGTTCTGCCCAATACCGCCAGCTATCAGGCGGCAGTGCATTTGCCGTCCGGAGTGCTGTCCATTCTGCTTTCGATGATCCCGATCTGGGCCTTTCCGATTGCTTTGTTGCTTGGTTTGGATCGATTTGAATGGCTGCGTTTTGGCGGGCTGGTTGCTGGACTTTGTGCTGTGCTGCTGATCGTGTTGCCGGGCGCGGACATGTCAGGCGCCATTCCTATCTTTTGGGTTCTGATCGCGCTCATTTCGGGGGTGTTCTATGCGTTTGAGGGCAATTACGTCGCGCGCTGGGGCACGGCCGGGCTGGACCCGATCCAGGTGCTGTGGGGCGCTTCGCTTGTGGGCGCGCTCATTGCATTTCCTTTGGCGGTTGGCAGCGGCCAGTGGATTGATCCGCGCCCGCCTTACGGCCCGGCGGACCTGGCCCAAGTGGCCAGTTCCGTCCTGCATGTGCTCACCTATACGGGCTATGTCTGGCTGGTGGGTCGCGCGGGACCGGTGTTTACGGTGCAGATCAGTTATCTGGTCACGCTGTTTGGCATTTTGTGGGCATGGCTGATCCTGAGCGAGGCCTATCCGCCTGTCATCTGGGGGGCGTTGGCACTCATGCTGGTGGGTATGTATCTGGTGCAGCCGCGGCGCAAAGCGGCGCTTGATGAGGCGGCGGCAATACGCGACACTGCCGTCTAGTCTTGCGCTCGTTTCGCGCGCCAATGAGATGATTTGCCGATGTCGCTGCTTGCTGCTTCGCCTTTGATCGCTCCGCTTTTGGCGCTGGGTCTGGTCGTGGTCATGTTCATTCTGTTCGTGCGCGAGACGTTCTCGACCGAGGTGGTGGCGATTGCCGGGGCAGCCTGCATGCTGGCCACCGGCATCTTGCCCTACGATGCGGCCCTGTCGATCCTGTCCAATCCTGCGCCCTGGACCATTGCGGCGATGTTCATCGTGATGGGTGCGCTGGTGCGCACAGGCGCGCTGGATGTGTTGACCCAAACGGCCGAACGCTCGGCCAAGACACGTCCCAAGACGGCTGTCGTTGCCGTTATCCTCGCTGTGATGGCCGGCTCGGCCATCATGAACAATACACCCGTTGTCGTGGTGATGATCCCCGTGATGGTGCAACTGAGCCAGAGCCTTGGCATCAAGGCCTCGCGCTTGCTGATCCCGTTGAGTTACGCGGCCATCATGGGCGGCTCGCTCACCTTGATCGGAACTTCGACCAACCTGCTGGTGGACGGGGTTGCCCGCGAAGCCGGGCTGGCGGCCTTCAGCATCTTTGAAATCCTGCCCATTGGCCTTGTGGTCTGTGCATGGGGGCTGATTTATCTGTCGATCTTTGCGCCACGCCTTTTGCCGGACCGGGACAGCATGGCGAACATGCTGTCGGACCGATCAAAGATGAAGTTCTTTACCGAGGCTGTGATCCCGCCCGACAGCAACCTGATCGGGCGAGAGGTCACAGGTGTGCAGTTGTTCAAACGCGAGGGTGTGCGCCTGATCGACGTCATCCGTGGTGATCTGTCTTTGCGTCGCGAACTGGCGGATGTGGTGTTGCAGGTGGGCGACCGGGTGGTTTTGCGCACGCAGATGACCGAGTTGCTGAGCCTGCAGGCCAACAAGGAATTGCGCCGTGTCGATCAGGTGTCTGCGGTGGAAACCACCACGGTGGAGGCACTGATTACACCGGGCTGCAAGATGGTGGGACGCTCTCTTGGCGCGCTGCGCTTGCGGCGGCGGTACGGGGTGTACCCGCTTGCGGTCCACCGACGGAACCAGAACATCGGGCGGCAGCTGGATGCGCTGGTGGTCAAGGTCGGGGATACGCTGCTGCTGGAGGGGGCTCCGGCAGACATCCAGCGCCTCGCGGCGGATCAGGACATGGTGGATGTGTCCCACCCATCGGCGCGGGCCTATCGGCGCTCGCACGCCCCTGTTGCGATTGCGGCACTCGCGGGCATCGTGATCCTTGCGGCGCTGAATGTGGCCCCGATCCTTTTGCTGGCGGTCGTGGCGGTCGCGCTGGTGCTGGTGACGGGCTGTATCGATGCGGATGAGGCGTTTTCCTTTGTGGACGGGCAGTTGCTGGCGCTGATCTTTGGGATGCTTGCGGTGGGGGCGGGCCTGCAGAATTCCGGAGCGATCGCATTGCTGGTGGATGGGGTGTCACCGTGGCTTGCCATGCTGCCCGCACCGTTGATCCTGTTTGTGGTTTTTGTCATGACCTCGGCCCTGACCGAGATCGTGTCCAACAATGCCGTCGCCGTCATCATGACGCCCATCGCAATCAGTCTGGGGTCGGCGCTGGGGTTGGATCCGCGCCCGCTCGTGGTGGCGGTGATGATCGCGGCCTCCTGCGCCTTTGCCACGCCCATCGGGTATCAGACCAACACGCTGGTTTATGGGCCCGGGGGGTACAAGTTCAGCGACTTCATGAAGGTCGGAATTCCGCTCAATCTCAGCGTGGCGGTTCTGGCCTCCTTGGTGATCCCCTTTATCTGGCCCTTATGAGGGTGTCCCACGCTGGGACATCTTTAGCGTATAGGAATTTCAATGGGTTACAGAGGCTGAATCATGGCTTGCCAAGACTTGAAGAGACGCACCGGGTGGATTGTTCCGATCTGATGATCAGGCCTTGGACACACAGACAGGTATGAAACCGTCGTTCTGCAAATGGACGCGAACGACTGCAATGCGGACGAAGCGCAATTCGCTGCGTCTGCCATGATGACCATTTTGGGTAGAAGCACCAGATCGTCCCGCCATCTGAGCGCGACCAATTTAGCAAGTGTTAAAGCGCAGATTGTCTGCGGCTTAGCAGTCCTTTGGCAGTTTGATAAATCTCTTCAATGATGTCGGCTGCCGGCATAACCTCACGCACCATCGCGACGCCCTGTCCGGACCAAAGTGACATCGCCTCAACGTCGCCAGATGTCTCAGGCAGGGGTGTGTAACTTTGATACCTGACAACCGGATCGCCATTAGGACGCCGCCCGATCTGCTCCCCTTCATTTGGTCGTTTTCCGGGCGCCGAACACCCCGCATCAATCCAACCTTGAGATGTCGAATTTGACAAGGCGCGATGCGGCGCGTCTGGCCATGCGACATCATAGAGATCATGAGCCCACTGCGTGTCATCCTCTGATGCCTGCAGAATCCGCTTGCGATAGACGTCGTGGATTGTCGCCTCGGAACTTGCCAACAATCGTGTCCCGATCCAGACACCTGACGCGCCGAGCATTATGGCGGCGGCCATCCCCCGCCCATCGGCAATTCCTCC
>JBCBDZ010000167.1:0-7804 GCA_038529225.1 Pseudomonadota bacterium
GGCAAAACTCTGTATCACGCCACATGTCGCTGGCGCATCCGTGGCCGCAGATGCGGCAAACTGGACCGATGGCGCCTATAGCGGAACCGACAATTTCCCGCTGATGGATCTGCTGCGCACCCGGTTCTACGAGCTGGGCCGGCCGGTCTTCTGGCCCGGCGGCAAATACTATTTTCTGGGCCCGGACACGACGGCGGTGCCGGCGGGCGGGACAGCTGTCAACCTGCAGAACGCCGACCGTATCCTGAACAAGTTTGTACCAGGTCTGACGCATTGGTTCCTGGATGAAACGGAAGACCGCATGCAAACCGGCGTCGGCACATCGTACTTTATGGGTGGTCGGCAAGAGCCGCCGCCCTACAGCCGCGTCACCCACACCGAAGTCCGGTTCCATGGCCTGACGGTTTGGGGCAAGTGGTCGCATGTTCCGGGCGGTGAAAAGGATGGGCCAACCGGTGCCGGGTGGTGCCCTTTCCGCTTTGAAGGGTTTGCGATCGAAGAATTTGTGGACTGCACCGCATACGACATCCGCAACAAGCCAAGCCGAAACGCGCACAACGCGCGCGTGCGGCATAGCAACCTGAAATCGATCCGGTGCGCCCGCGGCGGTTGGCGTACCACGGATGTGGGGTCTGGCTCGATCGAGAATATCGAGGGTTGGCACTGCGCAGACGACCTGGTCGACGTTAACATGACATCCGAAATCGGAACCGACACAACCGCAGCACTGCGCGTGCGCGGTGTGTTTGCCTTCGATTGCGAAACGGCGATTGCATACAATGCCGGTGGCAGGTGCAATCTGACAGACTGGCAGGCAATCTTGTCCAAAGGCAGCGCCATCGGCGTGGTGCGGGCAGGTGCGCAGTCGCCGGGATCGGGGCGCGGCTACAAGCATGCCATCTTGTTGGGCAACGGTCTGGTCCAGGATCCGCTCGAGGCCGTCGACCTCGTGACTGGTGAGCTGGTCGATCAGGACCTGGCAAGCGGTGCGATCCAGATCTCGGGCAACGAAAGCGAAGGCGTGGCCGGGAAATTCGGTCCCTGGACATATGATCCGGCGCTGGGGCGGCGGCGGTTGCCGTGGGAACAGCAGGCCGGATCGGCGTCACCGTCATCTATCATGTCGGCCGTTGAAACAGAACCGCAAGGCCCGGGCGAACATTACACCGCCAGCGAGATCCATGTCGTGCGTGCCTTGCCGGATGTCACCAACTATGCGGACTGGGCCGCCGGCGGATACACGCCAGGCTACGTTTACGGCAATGGTTGGATGTTCACCAAAAACGGCTGGCGGAACCCACCTGTGCCGTCAACAAAGCGCAAGGCCACCGCCGTTTCGCTGAACTTCGACATGAGCAATGTCGATATCGGCCGTGTAGTGGTCAGCGGTTTGCGGTGCGCGATCGCGTTGAACGCCAGCGGTTCCAACGTGCCCGAACGCGCCTTCCGGAGGCTGCGGCTGCACCGCTGGGTGGTTTCTCAGATCGAAACCACGGCGATCTATATGCCCAACCCGGGTGTCCCTGTTTTTTGGGATATCGACTTTGTTGACTGGGATCTGGATATTGACCCGGGCGGCGTTCATGCCAAACGCGACGGCGCGACCGGCGCATGGGATGCCTATACGACCTGGCAGGATTACGACAGCAGCATCGCGTTGATCCACGGCAATATTGAGGGAGTGCGCTTCAGGCGTTGCCGGTATGCCAATGCGGCCGCCATCATCCGAGAGCGCCGGCAGGATGTCATTGAAACGCTGGATCATCCGCACGTCCAGATGATTGAGTGCGAAGCTGCAGCCGACATTACTGCATCAAATTCAGGTGACGCCGGCAACCTTGGGATCCGGTACGTGCCGGCATGCTCGGCCAAGGGCTTGCGCATCGCGAACACACACAGCGCCTTCGACAACGATGCGCTGTTCATGATGCCAAAAGATCCCATGCCGCTAGAGGTCAGCGCGTTGACCGATGTGACGGCCGGCAAAATCGCGCGTGGCATGTTCATCTGCAATCGTGCGCCGGATCCTGCCGTGCTGACCCCGGCTGGCGATGTCGTGACCGGGTGGGTGGCCACTGCTGACGGAGATTTCTCCGTCAGTTCGGCGCACATGGCGCCAGTGTGAGTGCGCGCGTGGTCATATCCAGGGAGGGCTGCCAATGCTGACGGCGGTCAAGGCGACGGTAGGAATTTCAACGGGAGTTCTCACGTACATGGCGGCGGTCGATGTGGCGGCATCGCTGTCACCCCTGGCGGCCGTGTTCGATGCCGACGCTCTTGTCGTGGCGATACATGGGGCGCTGGGTGGATCCGCGCGATGGCTGTTTCTGCGCGAGCCCTGGCGTGATGGCTTGCGGTTGATGCTGCTGGGCGCGGTCCTGGCGGCAGGTGTCGGGAACCTCTGGCGTTTGCTGGTTGGGCAATGGTTTTCCGACGTGCCCGAAAGCGTCTGGACGCAGCCGGAAACGGCATATTCCGGTGCATTTCTTGTCGGCCTGGGTGCCGTGACTTTCATGGGTCGATTTATCGATGAAGCGAAAGGTGAAGGTGATGACGATGAGCGTTAACTGGTCGCCTCGCCGGCCCAAGGGCTCGGCCCGGCAAAACCAAAACCACACCCTGATCATGGGAGTTGGCTTGTTTGTGCTGCTGCTGTTGCTGCAGCCCACCATCGAGCGGTGGCATGAGCGGTTTTTCATGCCGGAACACCCGATCGCGGCCGACCTGCGGCTGTTCCATCAGCGCGATCGTGTCGGCATTGAATACACCGTCAAGGTCGACTGGCCTGTACGGGCATTTTGGGTCGGACAGATCAGGGATGCGGCCGACAATGTGATCCTGACACGGCGTGCGCTGAAGATGTGGTCGTACAGCCCTGGCTTGCCAAAGGCAAAGGAGTGGCGCTGGCGCGCGTGGTGGGAGGACTTTTCGACCAACCCGACAGTTCTGGCGCCCAAGGAACCCTTCAGGATCTGCGTTCGCTATGACGGTGTTGGGCGCCGCGGCGGCACCGACTTCGATACACCATACCGATGCTCCGAACTGTTTGATCCAACGGAGGCAGTGCAATGAAGATTTCCGTTCGCACACTGCAAGCGCGCCTGGCGGCGCTGGGGTGCCATCCAGGCCCGATCGATGGGCTGAACGGCAAGCGCACCCGCGCCGCCCTTGCCGACGCGCTGGCATTCCACAATGCGCGATCGGCGCGGGACCTGTTTGGGCCGGACGGGCTGCACTGCATTGTTGGCCACTGGACGGCCGGGGCGTATGGCCGAAACGCGGTCGAAGAGCGCAGCTATAATCTGCTGATCGATCAGCACGGCGTCGAACATCCAGGGCAGTTTGAGCCGGAGACGCAGGCAAATTATGCAGTTGGCCGTGCAGCGTCGCACACGCGTCATGCGAATACCGGTCGCATCGGTGTCGCCATGGATGCAATGGCCGGCGCGAACGAGCGGCCGTTCCGGCGAGGCTCGGCCCCGCTGACCTGGCCGCAGGTGCAGGGCTATGTGAGCTGTGTTGCGACATTGTGCGAGCGCTTCTGGATCCCGGTCACGCGATGGTCGGTTCTGACACATGCCGAAGTGCAGCCCACCCTGGGCATTGCGCAGCGGTTCAAGTGGGACGTAACGTGGCTGCCCGACATGTCCGCCCCGGGCGATCCGATCGACGTGGGCGACCGGTTGCGCGACATGATCCGTGCCGCAATGAGCGAGGCGGGCGAAGCGGCATGATGCGCTACGCGCTCATAGCGGCCTTGTGTGGCGTCTTGGTGTTGTCAGGCACTCTGTATCGCGAAATGCAGGAGACGGCGTCTCTGGCGGCGGAAAACGCCGTTCTGGGGCGAAATATCTTCACCCTGGAACAAGAGCGGGACCACGCGCACCTGGCCAAGCGCGTCGCGCGGGCCGCTGCCGCTCGCGATCGCGCGCGGGCCCAACAAATGGATGCGCTGGTGGAAGAGCTGGAAAGGATGGATCTGGATGCGGAATTACCTTCTGATTTTGTCGACTGGACTGATCGCCTCTTGTGGGGCGACACTGCCCCGCCCGGAGCTGGTTCCGGTCAAAACTGAAATCCCGGCCGAGCTGATCGAGGACGTCGCTGTGCCGCGCCGGCCGGTGCGCAGTGTCGAGGATCTGGGCGTGGTCCTGGCGGATCAGAAGCGCGCGATCGAGCGGGCCAATACGCAATTTGCGGCCCTGCGCTGCATCAACAGTTTGCCGCTCGAGGCGACGGCCGACCAGGTGGGCGCCTGTGTCAACGGGGGGCAAAGCTGATGCTGGTTGGCGTTGGAGCGGGGATCGGCCGCAGTATTCTTGCCCTGCCGGGTGCGCCAGTCGGGCCAGTCCAGACAGTAGCGCCGGTGCTGTCCGGCGCGGCGCGGGTGGGGCAGACTATCATCGTAACGCGCGGAACATACGACCCGCGCGGCGGTGGCACCGTGCAGGTCAACGGAGAAATCTGGGCGGGAGCGTCCCTGCTGTCGACCGGCCTGACCTTTGACCTGACACTGGCAGAGCATGGTTCGGTTGTGTTCTACCAGGAACTGCCAGAAGAGCTGGGTGGCACAGCGCCTGGCATCGCAATCGTTCCACCGGTCATTTTGGGGACGGTCGTGCATATTGCGCCAACGGCGCAAGGTGCAGTTCCGACACAGATCTGGACCGAAAATACCGGACTGCAGGAAACCGACATGCTGGCGTACTTTGACGGCGAAGGTCTGTCATATGCGCTGCAGGCTCCGGTCACCGGGTTCTCGATCAACCCCGAGCGGCCAGAAAAGCTGATCGCCGATACAGATGTGTTGAGCGTACAGACCGGTCTGCAGGCTATTGTCGAGGCTTCGAACGACGGATCACCGCCGGTCGCGACCCAAATCGTCACAACGGATATTCTTGCGGTGTCGGTGGGCCCTGTCCTTGCGGGCCTGGCCTACGACAGCGACACTGGCGAGTTGAGCCTGCAATCGACGGCCGCCGGCACGTTGCACCTTCGGGTCGCTGATATGTCTACAAACGACCCTGCCGTGGTCACCGGCGGTGGCGGGCAATTCAGCACCACTGCGCTGATCAGCAGTGGCAGCAATACCCTGCCCGTTACGTTTTCCGGCATCTCGCAAGGCGGCCATTTCCTGCAGGCGGTTCTGATCGACGGGACCAGCCAAGTGTCGAACGTCGAGCAGATCTTCGAACAGTTCGAGGACAGCACCGTCGCCGGCGTGCCTGCGAAAATCACCGGGTTGGCCGTTTCGCCAGGCAATCAGCAGAATTCCCTCGCTTGGAATGCGGATGCAGACGCGGACGATTATATCATCGAAGTCAGTGTCGCAGGTGGCGCATACAGTGTTCTGGCGACGGTGGCAGATCCCACGACGGCATATGTCCACACCGGCCTCACAAACGGGACGCTTTATACATACCGGGTGAGCGGCGACAACGCGCAAGGCACCGGGCCCGCATCCGATCCGGTCAACGGCACGCCGGCAGCCGTTGCTCCATCCCCAACTGTTGTCGGCGTAGGCGCTGCAGCGGCTGGCTCTGGCGCGATCAGCGTCACCGCACCAGCGCACGTGGCTGACGATATTGGCATGCACTTCCTTCAAGTTCGGGACAATGATGCTGCGCCGGATCTGTCCGGCATCGGCTACACGCTTTTGACCAACACCAACGACGCGGAAGGCCGCTTGGCCGTATATTGGAAGCGCGCTGCCAATGCCAGTGACCTGGACGTGGCCGCCGGTGACCCAGGCAACCACTGGGTAGGTCAGACAATGGTTGTGCGCGGCTGTGTGACGGGCTCAACGCCCGTTGCAGAAATCAGCGCGCCGAACGGAGCAACCGGGACTGCGGTGTCGATCAACGCCGGCACCACAACTGGCGCCAACCGCCTGGTCATCGCAGCCATGATTGCAAACCTTGATAGCGCAACGGATCAGGTCAACGGCACATGGGCAAATGGCACGCTCACGGGCTTTACCGAGCGCATCCTGGCGCGGACGGGCACCGGCTCTGGCGGCGGCGTCCACGCGGCCACCGGCACGCTTGCGGCGGCCGGCAGCACCGGCGCCAGCACGGCAACCCTGGGGGCATCACAGGCCTGGCGGGGACTGCATCTTGAAATGATCGGGGGATAAGCATGGCGATCGCAACAACAGACCATTTTGTCACCTCCAACGCTGACCTGATGCAGTTGATTTCCGGTTGGCCGGTGGACGGAAACACCGGGATTTCGCAGGTGCCGCAGGGTCGACCGGTTGTTATCGAATACACGGGTCCACAGCCGCAGGGCTTTGACATTACCGGGTACAAATTCAACCACCAGCCCACGATCCGTTCGGCCCCGCCCTACAACATGAATTACCTCGCCAGCAACGGCGGGGAGTTTTCAACGGCCGCGCGCACGGGTTCGGATTTCGGCACGCGCTGCATCGTGGATGGCTGCGAGAACGTGCGGCTTTATGGCATCTACATGGATGTGCGTGCGGGTTCGTTCCAGTTGAAAGACACCGTGGATTTCGTGTTGGAGAAAACCTGGTGCGACGGCGACAACTTTCCCGCCAACACGCCCAACACCAGCACTGCAGATCCGGGCAATTCCGAGTGCATCTACATCGACAGCACGACACGGACTACCCTGAAGAATGTTCATGTGTCGCATGGCAGCCGCGCGGGTATCGTCATCAGCGGAAACATTAACGTGGATCTGACCAATGATGGCGTCACGTCCGACCACCTGCGCCACGACAACATCAAGATTTTCACCGGCACCGAAAACTTGATCATGCGCCGTCTGCTGCGTTGCCGCAGCATGATCCGACTGAATACGCAGCACACCGATTTCATCCAGGCGCAGGGCGGCTACCATATCAACGCGCTGCTGGAAAAGTGCGTCTCGATGTACATGGATCGCGTGAACGGGGCCAACAGTTCGGAGCAGAATTTCTTTCTTGCCGGTGGTGACCCGCCCCCGGTGGGCAACGGATCCGAGTGGCAGGATCTTATGGTGCGCCACAACGTAATGGCGGCAAACCATTTGAACGCGCTGAAGGTGTCGAACCCAGGCTACGGGACGAACCAGTGCCTCTATAATACAATCGTGCCGTTGGATTTTGAGGTCAACGGCGTCCAGAAATACTCCAGCCCGACAGCGGCCGGTTTCGATGTGTACGATTATAATATCTTTGCGACCAAGCCCAACCGGGATCGCTCGGGACCAAACGGGATCTTCCTGGACTGGGGTGCGCTCGATAACAACGACGTGGACTTTAATCAGTTCGCCCTGTCTCCGCATTTTACGTCGAAGCCCGACAGCACAAGCGGCCTCGAATGGCTGCAGCCGTCGGCAGGTTCGGCCAGCCGCGCGCACCCTGGCAATGCGAACCCGACCGGTGCCCATGAGGTGGTGGATGAATGGTTTGTCACCCCCGGCCAGTCCATGCTCGATGCGGGATGGCCGTGTGGTGAACCCGCCAACCGACAGTACAACAAGAAGGGTTTGATCCCGACCACGTGGACCGGTGTGTATGACAATGACGCTATGGACACCGGAGCGGCCGCGCCTGCTTTCCCGCGGATCCCTGTCAGTGCGACCATGCTGGTCACGGCGTCGTAAGGGGGCCGCTGATTGAGAGGCGGCACAGCCTGGAGCAATAGACACCAATGGACCGCTTACCCAAAAAACGCGAATGTGTAAGCCGTTGTTTTTGCACAGGTTTATGTTGACTGTTAATCAATTGGTCGTAGGTTCGATCCCTACCGCCGGAGCCAATCACCCTAACGCTTCGCCTCGGACACGATCAGTG
>JBCBDZ010000168.1:0-7753 GCA_038529225.1 Pseudomonadota bacterium
ACCATGCCTGAAATCGCGCCCCAGCCCACCAGTTCATCCATGCCCGCCGAAGTGAGGTGTGGGTAGGAGGCAGGGCCTTCGGCATATTCAAACAGCATGACGTGCGCTCGGGCGGCTCCGTCCTCCAATCCGTCATATTCATTCGCCGAAACCAGCAGGTTGCGCTCCGGGATGGTCACGTAACCCTCTGGCCCGATCCCGGAGGGCAGCATTTGTTTCAGCACCGGTGCCGAGGGATCTGTAACGTCATACACGCCGACGATCGAGCCACGCTCGGAGCCGACAAACACAAAAGGCGTACCGCCGAATTCGGCAAAGGTCACGCTTTCGGGTTCGACACCCTTGGCGTCCGAGCGACGGTCGGGATAGTGCCCGATCTGAACCATGGCATGTTCAAAGCTGACACCGCTTTCATAGACCACGCTTCCATCCTTGTTGAAGATCGTCCAGCCGCGGCTCCCGCCATCCATGTCGCCTTCGTTGGCGGTGGCAAAGTGCACATCGTCAATCCAGGTGACCGCATCTGGCTCGCGCACCCGGCCCGGCTGGGACTCCGAAAAGTCGAGCTTGGCGCGCTCATCCGTTGCGTCGATCCCGTCCAGATCGACCGATCCGGCCGAGAAATGGCTGACGATCTCGCCTTCCCTGGACACCACAACCATGTGGTTGTTTTCCTGCAGGCTCACGACCGTTTCGCCCAAAGAGTTGATCGAGACATATTCTGGCTCCGGGTCTTCGGACGATACGTCTGCGAGGCCCGTCAACTCAACTGAACGCAGTGTGTCGCAGTTCAGCAGTCCCTCCGCCGTGAGGTCGACCATCACAAGGAACCCCGCCGGCATCTGGCCCGTACGACCGTCGCCGAGGTCTTCGTCCCGCTCGTTTTCGATGGCGATGGAGACAAAGGAATTGTCGGGTGCGACCGCGAGGCTGTCAGGTTGACCACCCAGATCGCAGCGGTCCGTTTCAACACCGCTGGCCACTTCGATGGCGGCCACGTAGCCCGATGGCTCGGTATAGCTGGCAGAGGTGTTCACGCCGACAATGGCATGGGCCAACGGGACAACGACAGATGTCGGCTCACCACCCAGTTCGATGTTGCCCAGCGGCAGTGGGTTGGCCGGGTCCGTGATGTCGATACGGCCAAGTACTTTCAAGGGGCTGTCGGTATAGACGAGCGTCATGCCATCAGCGGTCACATCAATGATTTCGGGCGACGTTTCGCGCGAGGTGTCTTCACCTTCGGCCATGTTGGTCACGACAGGGAATGAGGCGATGCGATTGAAATTCATTCCGGCATGACCGTCGGCGGCGGCAATGCCAGCCGTCAGGGCCATGACCGACGTCATGCAAGCTAGGGGTTTGGTCATCAGGTACTCCATTGGGATCAAGCCCGTCGGGAGTCGCTGTTTTGGTTAACGCGGACGTAACAAAACCATGTCGGTTTTGTAAAATCACACCTGTGGGGTCTGACCCGCCAGGACGGTACAGAACCACGCCGTATCGATGTTGCCGCCGCACAGGATCACGCCAACCTTGCGGCCTGCCATTGCGCCCCGTTCCTGCATAAGGCCTGCGAGAGGTGCGGCCCCGGCCCCCTCGGCGACGTTGTGGGTCGCCGTGAAATAGAGACGGATGGCCTCGGCAACTTCGTCATCACTAACGGCGATGACACGGTCCGCCCCTCTGGAATAGATGTCGAACGCTTCTTGCACCGGGACACGCACTGCCATCCCGTCCGCGAAGGTGTTGGCAGAATTGGTTTCGATCAGGCACCCTGCATCGAAAGACAGTTTCGCGGTCTGGGCCCGATCCGACACGACCCCCACAATCCTGGTGGCAAGGCCCAGCGCATCCCGGGCCAGAATGGTGCCGCAAATCCCTGACCCGCAGCCGATGGGCACGTAAACGGTGTCGAGGTCGGGCTGCGCGGTGAACAACTCGAATGCGTAGGTGGCCACACCGCGTACCAATTCGCGATGAAAGGGAGGGACGATGAACAAACCCTCTTCTTCGGCCACCCGGTACGCTTCCTGCCGGGAACTGTCGAAATCATCTCCAAACTCGATCAGATCGGCCCCAAAGGCGCGCATGGCGGCGTTCTTTTCCACCGAATTCCCGCGCGGCGCATAGACTTTGGCCCGCAAGCCGGCAGTGGTCGCCGCCCACGCCTGCCCTTGTCCGTGGTTGCCGCGCGTTGCCGTGCAAATGCCCGGCACCTCTGGATGCGTGCGCACCAGCCAGTCCATAAATGTGATGGCGCCACGCACCTTGAACGCGCCGGTAGGTGTGTGATTTTCATGTTTGACCCAGACTTCGGCCCCCGTCGCCGCACTGAGCATAGGCCAGTGATGTTGCGCTGTGGGCGCCATGCGGGCGTGGACAAGGTCAGCGGCGGCAGTGAGATCAGCAAGGTCAAGCATGGGCTGGACTATCGGTCCAAACCTTCACGCTTGGCAACCCGGCTGACGCCCGACCGTTCATCCGACAGCGACCCTTGGCCGTCCCGCCGCTTCAACGGTCAGGGTCGCTTCGACAAACACCTCCCGCGCGTCGGCCTGCGCAGTCCGGATGTCGCGGTAGACGCGCACATCGATCTCTTCGGCGCCCGCCGCATTGGCGGCAACCATCGCGCGGTCCCGCAGTGCCTGTTCCAATCGAGCCAGCGCTGGGTCAGCGCCTGTAAAATCCTCTGGACCACTGTCCAGATGTACCCGGAACCGACCCTCGCCAGGTGAGGTCACGGTGCCACTGTGGCGCATCGTGACACGACCCACCACGGCGCCGATGGCATTGGCCACCCCCGCATCACCGGGCAGGATCATCTCGGTGCCAACCAGTTTTCCAACTGCCGGATAGTAGGTGCCCGCAGACGCGCCCAACCCAATCACTGGCACGCCAAGCCCGGCGTCCAGCCGCAGCGCGCCATGGTGACCCGTCATCCCTTTTTGGATCAGAACATGCGTGGCAAGCGCCTCATCCAGACCATCCTCTGACAGGGCCGCCTCCAACAAAGCTACCCCGGTCTGATGGGTCAGTTGATCCACAACCATCTGCGCCATCCGATCGGGTGTTTCCGCCAGCTTTTCGCCTGCGCCGGTCCGCCGACGACCAAAAAGCTGACAGGCCATGACGGCGGCCCGCGCATCCCACGCCTCCAGCCGCCCCAGCACATGGCTCGCATCCGACGGGGTCAGAGCCGCGACCTGAACCAGCCCCCGTGCCACAAGGCGCTTGAGAGCCCCCAACTCCATCCGCGTGCGCAGGACAGCCCCTAAGGGGTGCACATCCGTGCCGATCCGCATCAACAGATCCGCCTCGCGTGCACCCAGACCGCCTGCATGCATGCCCGGCACGGCCCGTACGAAACGACCATCGTGATCGCCCGGCGTCGCGTTGCGCATCTGCGCCTCGAGCGTGGGCAAAACCACATCCGGGGCCTCAACGGCCAAAAGGGACACAGGGACCACACGGCGCGGGCCAAGGGTCACACCGCCGCGCAGACCTTCGCCGACAAAATGGACCTCGCTGTCACCACCAAGGCCGGTGGTGCGCATGGCCACCGCTTCGACCATCGTGCGGTGGGGGCCAACGCGCGCGCCATCCGCATCAATGGCAGGGCGCCCGGCCTTCAGCATAGCCACATCCGTGGTTGTGCCACCAATATCGCTGACCAGCGCAGTATCAGCATTCGTCAACCAGCGTGCACCAACAATCGACGCAGCCGGCCCGCTGAGGATTGTTTCGATCGGGCGCATCCGCGCCTGCGCAGCGGACATCAAGGCACCGTCCCCCCGGACAACCATCATTGGAGCATCAATCCCGATGGCACGCAGTTCCGTCTCGGCCCGCCCGATCAGCGCATCGATCATCCCGATCAACCGCGCGTTCAGCACGGCGGTCAACGCCCGTCTGGGGCCGCCCAACTTGGCCGACAACTGGTGGCTCGCCGAGACCGGCGCGCCAGTGATGTCCCGCACAAGCTCAGCCACACGGGTCTCGTGCGCCGGGTTTCGCGTGGCAAATTGCGCCGCCACTGCAAAGCCGCTTACATCAGATTTGTGTTTCTCCAAAAAGGAAATCAGGGCAGGTTCATCCAGTGCCACAGCTTCTGAACCGTCGTGTTTGTGCCCCCCTTCGAGAACGCACACCGGATCGCCCGCCAAACCTTCGGCAAGCCCCTGCGCGTCCAAGTCCTTGGCCTGAAACCCGACATAGATCAGTGCGACGCGCCCGCCCTGCCCCTCGACGAGCGCATTGGTGGCCAAAGTCGTTGACAGGGATGTCATCGCGATATCCGTCGGTTCAATCTGCGCCTCAACCAGAACCGCGCGCACTGCCGCACCCACGCCAATGGCCAGATCATTGCGGGTGGTCAGCGCCTTGGCGCGCGCCAGCACAGTCTCTTCATTTCGGAGCAAAACCGCATCGGTGAATGTGCCACCTGTATCGACGCCCAACAAAAAAGCCATAGCCTTACCCTTGCTCAGTCCCAAGCTGCGCAACAGCCCACCGGGCTGCATCCGCAACAGCGCCATCTGGGTCATCACACAGGGCCTGTGCAATCGAAATCAGTCTCGGATCGCCGGAATTTCCAATGGCATACAGCACATTGCGAACAAACCGGTCCCGTCCGATCCGCTTGATCGGTGAACCGGAGAAACGCAGCCGAAACCCGGTATCATCCAACAGGGCCAACTCCGACAACGGCGGCGCACCAACCGAACCCAGATAGCGCATGTCGCTGGCGGCGACGGCAAACTTGTTCCAGGGACACACCGCCAGACAGTCATCACAGCCATAGATGCGATTGCCCATCAAGGCGCGCAAATCCTCATCAACCGGACCCTTGTGCTCGATCGTCAGGTACGAAATGCAGCGCCGCGCATCGAGTTGATAGGGGGCGGGGAATGCATCCGTGGGGCACACGTCAAGACAGGCGCGACAAGACCCGCAATGATCCACTTCGGGCGCGTCCGGTTCCAATTCCAACGTGGTAAAAACAGAACCTAAAAAGGCCCAATTGCCCCAGTCTCGGCTCACCAGATTGGTGTGCTTGCCTTGCCAGCCAAGACCCGCCGCCTGCCCCAACGCTTTTTCAGGCACCGGCGCAGTGTCGACAAACACCTTGATCTCGCCGCCCGCCGCATCAATCAGCCAACGACCCAACCGCTTCAGGCGCTTTTTGACGACGTCGTGGTAGTCCCGCCCCTGCGCATAGACAGATACGGCCCCCAGATCAGAGCGCTCCAACACCGCCAAAGGATCATGTTGGGGCGCATAGCTTTCGGCCAGCATGAGGACAGACCGCGCCTCGGGCCACAAAGCGGCGGGATCGGAACGCCAATGCATCCGCTCTGCCATCCATCCCATCTGGCCGTGGTAACCGGCCTTGACATAGGCCGCCAAACGCTCGGCCACCTCGGGCACGGCATCCGGGCGACAGACCCGCGCCGCCACAAACCCTTCCTCAAGGGCACGCGCAACAACGGCCCGCTTCAGGCCCATGTCTTCTCTTGTCCAAGAATATCATAGGGTCTGGGGCAGAGCGCCAGGCCAACGCCCGGATCAAAAGTCCAGATCATTGTAATGCTTGGGTGGCGGAAACCCGGACACCTGATCGGCAAGGATCGACCGGAACGCCGGACGAGATTTGATCTTGGCATACCAATCCTTGACCACCTCACTGCGGTTCCAGTCCACATCGGAAATGTAGTCAAGGGCCGACAAATGGGCCGCGGCCGCGAAATCTGCAAGTGTCATCACATCCCCCGCCAACCAGCGGCGGTGATCCAGCAGCCACGTCATGTAATCCAGGTGATACTTGATGGCCTTGGCCCCGTCCTTGACATTGCGACTGTCGGGAAACCCCTGACCCATCATCTTCTTGTTGACCCGCTCATAGAGCAGCTTGGAGGTCACCTCATTGTGGAACTTGTCATCAAACCACCCCACAAGGCGGCGTACCTCAAGGCGTTCTTCAGCGCCTTTTGGCATCAACGCAGGCTCAGGCCGGGTCTCTTCGATATATTCGCAGATTGCGGCACTCTCGCTCATCATCACGCCATCAAGGCGCAGTACGGGCACCTTGGCTGCCGGGTTGCGGCGCAGAAAGTCGGGATCGCCTTCCCAATACCGCTCCTCGACCAGTTCCACTTCGATTTTCTTTTCAGCCAACGACAATCTCACCTTGCGGCAAAACGGAGAAAGCGGAACGTGAAACAGTCGGGCCATGATTTTTCCGAGGCAAATACAGGTCAGGCATCCATGCACTTTAGGCGCGGCATTTTCAACTCTGGAAACAGTCCGCACGTCCATCCGCGCGGATCGTGGCCGCCCCGTCAAGGATCTGGCCCGCCCGTTTGCGCACAGAGGATGACGGCTTGCTGGCGGATCTGCCCTTGGGGTCTGGCAGGATTGCTGCCAGCCGGGCCGCCTGCGTATTGGTCAGCGATACGGCATCCACACCAAAGTAATGCTGGGCTGCCGCCTCAATCCCAAACACGCCCTCATCAAACTCCGCGATATTCAGATACACTTCCAGAATACGCCGTTTGGACCACAACGCTTCGACCAGCGGGGTCATACCCGCTTCCAGAACTTTGCGCAGCCAGGATCGGCCGTGCCAAAGATAGACGTTCTTGACCACCTGCTGGCTGATGGTCGATGCACCGCGACGGCCGCCCGCATCAATCGCCTTGCGAATGGCGGTGACATCCAGACCCCAATGCAGGCAGAAATTGGCGTCTTCCGCAGCCACGGCGGCACGGGGCATAATCGGCGCAATTTGATCCATATCGACCCATGTACGCTCCAATCCGCCCAAACGACGCGATTCCTGCATCATGTAAAAGGTGGTCGGCGGGTTCAGCATCCCCCAAAGCACCGTAAGGGTCACGGCCAGCAGGAAGACGGCAGATACAACACGCAGCGTCCAACGCAACAGCCAGCGTTTGATCCCAAAGGACCGCTTCTTCGTCTTCTTCGATGTCTTGGCACTGCTCTTTTTCGCCATGTCGGACATATAGAACAGTCTCGATGCAAGGCGGTAGGGCAGAATTCATCCCGCTGCCATCTGTGTCTTGTCGACACGCCGCAAAAACGGTCACCGCCCCACTGACCGCGCCAAATACGTCCCGATCCGCTGGGCACCCGTGGGTGAAGGATGAATGCCGTCAAAGGCGAAATGGCTGCGATCCCGCCGGTCCACCGCCGCCTCACTGTCCAGAAAGGTCAGCCCCGGTGTCTGCGCGGCCAAACGGGCAAGGCGGGCGTCGTATTCGACCAGATAGGGGCGGCATCCCCTGAACTGGCCAGAACGGGCACTCGCATAGTACCCCATCCAGATCACCTCGACCCGACTGGCAAGGACTTCGGCCAGAAACGTCGCCACTTCCCCACCCAGATCAGGTGCGATCAGCCCATCCAGAACCGCGTCACACGCGCGACACCGGCAATCGGCCAGAAGATCGTTTGCCCCACCGTTGATCAGCACAAGGTCCCATGGACCCGGGCGGAACTGCGCGCGCACGTCAAAGCCCGCAGCGCGACCCAAACCCGACGTGTTGGAGAAACGCGCGCCCGCAACCGCGTCGTTTTCCACCCGCGCGCCCAGCAGTGCCCCCATCACGGAGGGGATGTCGCGGCCTGTCCACTTATGCCACGCCAGAATGCTGTCCCCGATAGCGAGCACGCGCAAAGGCTCGGCACGAAGGGGCGTGGCCAGACACAACAGGATCGCAAGAATGTATCG
>JBCBDZ010000169.1:0-7746 GCA_038529225.1 Pseudomonadota bacterium
GCTGGCGAAGGTTGGCGGCGGTATAACCATCTGGCGCGACGGTGTGGAACTGGCACTGGTCGAACTGCCAATTGCGGGTTTGATGTCTAACAGCCCCGCGCACGAAGTTGCGGCCAAAGCCGACCAAATGGTGCAGGCGATGGTCGACTGTGGCTGTCGCCTGAACAACGCTTACATGCAGCACTCTTTGCTTGCACTTGTCGTCATCCCCGAACTGCGCATCTCTGACCTGGGGTTGGTCGATGTACGCAGCTTTGAATTCATACCTGTACTCGAGCCAACAACATGAAAACACTAGAGCAGGCCAGACACGGCCACACCGAATTCCACGATGCTACGGCGGCCGTCGCGCATTTGTGCAACCTTTACGAAGACGCGGTCCAATTTCTGAGCGGGCAATTTCAGCACGCCATGGAACACGGCGCGCCAGAGGGACGGATCAGGGCGTACTACCCCGAAATCCGTTTCACCACGTCCACCTATGCACGCGTGGACACACGGCTCAGCTTTGGGCATGTGGCGGATCCCGGTGTCTACGCGACAACCGTCACGCGCCCGGACTTGTTCAACAACTACCTCGAACAGCAGATTGAGTTGTTGATCGCCAACCATGATCAACCTGTCGAGATCGGGTATTCAGATACGCCGATGCCGGTGCATTTTGCAGTCGCCAACGATCCAAACATCACTGTCCCGCAACAGGGGGCGGCCGCCTTTCCACTCCGCGATGTGTTTGATGTGCCGGACCTCAGCAACACCAACGACGACATCGTCAACGGCACCCATGAACCTGTTGACGGCATCCACCCGCTTGCGCCCTTCACGGCGCAGCGCATTGACTACTCGCTGGCGCGGCTGGCCCACTATACGGCAACGGATGCGGATCATTTCCAGAACCACGTGCTGTTCACGAACTACCAGTTCTACGTGTCCGAATTCGAATCCTATGCGCGTGCGCAGCTGGATGATCCAGACAGTGGCTACACGTCTTTCGTCTCAACCGGCAACGCCGAGATCACGGCAGGCGACCAACCGCTGCCAACAAGTCCGAAGATGCCGCAAATGCCGACTTACCACCTGAAGCGGCCGGATGGGTCTGGCATCACTCTGGTCAATATCGGCGTGGGTCCGTCGAACGCTAAGACGGCGACAGATCATATCGCCGTCCTGCGTCCGCACGCCTGGATCATGGTTGGGCACTGTGCGGGTCTGCGCAACTCTCAGGCGCTGGGCGACTTCGTTTTGGCGCACGCCTACCTGCGAGAAGACAACGTGCTGGACACGGACCTGCCGCCATGGGTTCCGATCCCGGCGCTGGCCGAAATCCAGATCGCCTTGGAACAGGCCGTCGCGCAAACGACCCAGCTGGAAGGCTATGAACTGAAGCGGATCATGCGCACTGGTACAGTGGCCAGCTATGACGATCGCAACTGGGAATTGCGCGACCAGCATGGGCCCGTGCAGCGTTTGAGCCAGTCGCGGGCCGTTGCCCTGGACATGGAAAGCGCGACGATTGCAGCCAATGGCTACCGGTTTCGGGTGCCCTACGGCACGCTTCTGTGTGTCTCGGACAAGCCCTTGCATGGCGAATTGAAGCTGCCGGGTATGGCCTCGAACTTCTACAAAGAGCAGGTTGCACGCCATTTGATGATTGGAATCCGGGCGATGGAACAGCTGCGGGAAATGCCTCTGGAACGTATCCACAGCCGGAAATTGCGTGCATTTGACGAGACAGCGTTTTTGTAGCGTTGCCTAGCGCGAATGCACCTCAAGCACGCCTGTCCGCAGATCGAGGGTGCCAAGCTCACTGTAGCGGCGTACAGCCCGAACAATGCTGCCTTGCGGAACAGTGTCCAGTACCCAGGCCTCGAAATCCTTGTGGACGTTCGACACGAAAGTTCCCGCAAGTATGTCTGCACGGGACGGAGGGGTCAGTGAAGTCGCCGTTGAGCCGACAGCCAACACAAAACTACCATCATTCGCGCGCAAAACGTCGATTTCACCATCCAGCGGCGCTTGCTTGTACCTGCATTTCAGGAAAAAGTTCGGGTCCTCGAACTGCGCGCAGCGCGCACCATAGTCGCGGGCCTTGTTTTCGACCCGCCCGACAATAGCGGCTATCCCGGTCTGCTCGACATAGGCCTCCGTCAGCGTGATCCGGGTTGTTGCCACACCTGTGAACGGCGTACATCCCCATACGCCGACTGCCATCAGGCAAAGCGCAGTGACGCGGTGAAACAGCTTTGTGCATGCGGATTTCATGACTGAATTCTACCGATCCGGCAAAGCCACGTCACGTTGCAATGTGGAACCTGAAGGGCCCGCAACTGCAGGGCTGGACCCGTTGCACGAAGAAAATGGGCCGAAAAGCGCAGAAAACACCGGTTTTTCCCTTGCAAGACGCCACTATTCGTTGTGTTTTCCTACAACATACCGTTACAAAACGGGTAGAAGGCCCTAATTGTCGGGCAGACGAAGGAGACCAGAAAATGGCAAAACCAATGACCAAAACCCAACTCGTCGCCGCACTGGCCGAGGACATGGGCACTGACAAGAAATCCGCAGGCGCTGCACTGGACGCAATGTGCGGCCTGATCACCAAGGAAGTCTCTGGCGGCGGTGCCGTGACCCTTCCCGGTGTTGGCAAAATCTACTGCCGCGAACGCCCCGAGCGTATGGTGCGCAACCCGGCCACCGGTGAGCAGTTCAAAAAGGACGCCGACAAGGTTGTCAAAATGACAATCGCCAAAGCGCTGAAAGACAGCGTGAACGGCTAAGTCGGCATACAGACAGATGAAAGGGTCGCCTACGGGTGGCCCTTTTTTGTTGGCACATCACCCTTCGTAGACGGAGGCGGCGTCGCCTAGATAGTTGTCCCACGCAAACCAATACGAGATGTGACCCGCGACGCGCGGCAGGCGCGTGCCGTCAGGCCCGATGAGCGCACTTTCCGTTACGCTCCATTCCACGCCGTCCTGATCCTTGATCCGTCCTGCAGATGGTGTGAAAGATCGCGCGCCCCGCTCATAAGCCCGCACACTGCGCGCATCCGCATCACCCACCAGCAACAATGGCGTGTCGGCGATCCCGTCATTGATCACGGGCATACCGTCAAAGGCATCAAGCGGCCATGCGCGTGCGGCGCCGAATTGTCGAATGGCAAACACATAGTCTTTTTGCGCATGCGTCCCTTGGTCGACCTGGGCCGGGAACATGAGGTCAGGCGAGGCGAAGTATTCGTTGTAAACCACACCTGATCCATAGTTGCGCCGATGCCCGGTGTTGACCGAGAGGACCTTGGTACTTGGGTTAGAGCTCTTCCATTTGTCCCATGTCGTGATCACGACGGGGCGCTGTTTCAGGGTGATCCCGCTGTCTGCCAGTGGCCCGATGACCGGTTCACCGGTGTACTGGTTCCAAAGGCTGTTCGTGCCGCGATCAAACATCAGCTTGTTGGAACGATAAAGGAATCCCGAGGACCCAAAGACAAACGGGTCTGCCCGCCCGGCCACATCCGTTTCGAACAGGATGCCCGATCCGCACAACGTGCAATAGGCCAGCGCAACAGGCACTCCCCCGATCACTTCGTTGAACATCTCGTGCCAGCCCATGATCCGCAGCGGGTAGGCGCGGGTATCGCCGTTGATCGCAACGCCAAAGACCAGATCATCGCCGCGCAGATATTCCGCATCCGCGGCCTCGATCAGGTCGGGGTTGTCGAGTGACGGGATGCCGTCCTTGAGGACTCCGCCCCATGTCACCTCCTCCAGCCGGATGCGCGCGCGGTCCGGCGTGATGTGTTCTAGGCGCAGGAACTGGTCATAGTTGGGATCGATCCGCAGGAACATTTCCCGCGCGAAGGCGGGGTAGCTGTCATGGGGGACAATCTGCGGGTTGGCTTCCTGCCAGAGCATCCATTCGAACCAGTCGTTGCTGTGATCCACGCCCGTCAGCGCCCCGAGGGTTTGCCCGATGACCAAGCCGCGCGCACGTGAAAACCGCATGGACAACAGCAGCCCGGCCACCATGTCCAGATCTCCGCGCGCCTTGATGAAGGTCATCGCATCGTTGAACTCCGAGGATGTCCCGAACAAGGCCGCGCGCTGTGCCTGATCAGGCGTGATGGTTTGCGCCGCCGTCATCAGTGGGGCAACTGTCGCACCCGCGAGGGCTGCACCGAAGCTACGCCGTGAAAGTGTCATGTCTGCCTCCACACACCATGTGTCATGCCACAGTGATCAAAGTTCACATCACATGCACTGAACACTTGCGTGAGGAAAAAAAGGACGCTCCGGTCACGCGCTCCTCATGTCAAATCCGGGTCCGGTCTGTCAGCGACGGCGGCGTCGTGCCAAAGCGGCGGTACCAGCCAGTCCCCCAAGCAAGAGCAAGCCGCTGGCAGGCAAGGGGACGACGCTGGGGGCTTGGACAGCCTCCAGCAGCGCACCATCTTGGGTCACGAACAGTCCTGCCCTTACGACGCCGGAATCATAGTAGATAAGCTCGAACGCAATCGTTTCTGCCAAAGGACTGACGAAGTCGATCGTGGTCGAACCAAAGCCACGCGGCCCGGTCGCGCTGCCTGGCTGCACGATGCCATCGAGCGAAAGCTGGAAGCCATCATCTGACTGCACCGTAAAGCTGTTGATACCTGCGTTTACGTCGATCAGGCCGGAAAACCGAAAGATCGATCCCGCGACAAAGACCGGATTGGAGTCATCGGCATCCACACCGGCCGCTTCTGATCCAAGGAATTCGTTCAGACGGGCAGTTTCTGTGCGAATACCGTTCGTGCTGGGGCCCGAAGTGTCCACTGTGTCCAGTGTATCAGCCGTCGGCACCAGCGACTCGTTCGGGAAATCCAGAGTGCCTACCGTGAAAGTCAGGTCAGCCGGGGTTGCAACGACGTCCAGCACATCGGTCTGAAAATCGAACGGGTCCGAAAACGATCCAAACGAGTTTCCAGAGAACTGTACGGGATCAACATCCCAGAATTCGGCGTTAAATGTGGCTGCTTGCGCGGGAAGCGCCATGGCGCACAGCGCAGCGATTGCAATCTGTCTGATCATAAAGCTAACCCCTTGGTTCTAAATGGCTGCAAACCTATCACTATTTCTGACCGTTGATTGTGAATTTCCAATGACAGTCGTTTGGCCAGACCCTTCTAGCTGCAAATTTGAGCAGGGTTGCCCGCAAGTCTTGCACTTGGCTCGTATTCGGCCATGCTGCGTTGAAACTGAACCGCAGGCCGACCCGTGGATATCCGAGCACTCATATACGGGCTGACCTTTGCCTTGATCTGGTCGTCTGCGTTTACATCTGCGCGCATCATCGTGGCGGATGCCTCCCCACTGGCATCGCTAGCGCTCCGGTTTTTTGTCTCCGGGCTGATTGGCGTGGCCATTGCGCGCATGATGGGCCAGTCATGGTGGCTGACGCGGGATCAGTGGCGGGCGACCATCATCTTTGGCGTGTGTCAGAACGCAATTTACCTTGGCCTCAACTTCTATGCCATGCAGACGGTCGAGGCGTCTCTGGCTTCTATCATCGCATCGCTTATGCCGCTGCTTGTGGCTTTTGCAGGATGGATCGTGTTTCGTGATCGCCTGCCTGCCCTTGGCATTGCGGGTCTGATCCTTGGCATTGGTGGCGTTGCCCTGATCATGTCGGCGCGGATCGAGGCGGGTGTGGACATCTACGGCGTTGTTCTGTGCCTGATTGCAACCATTGCGCTGACGGTTGCCACCCTTTCCATGCGCACCATGTCGGCGGGGGGCAACCTGATGATGGTTGTTGGCCTGCAGATGTTTGTCGGGGCCTTTGTGCTCGCCGGGGTTTCGGCATTGACCGAAACGATCCGGGTGAATCTGACGCCTGAACTGATCGCGGCCTTTGCCTACACGACGCTGGCGCCGGGGCTGCTGGCCACATGGATATGGTTTGCCTTGGTTGCGCGGATCGGGCCGACCAAAGCGGCCACGTTCCATTTTTTGAACCCGTTCTTCGGGGTTGCCGTGGCAGCGGCGCTTCTGGGCGAAAGCCTCGGTCTGCGAGATGTGATCGGCGTTGCCATCATCGCGGCAGGCATTCTTGCGGTGCAATTGTCACGCGCGCGGAAAACATGATGCGCGCCCTCTTGCGCGCCGGGGTGCGCGCAATATCCTCTGCGCCAGCATTTTGATTTGAGAAAGCGTCGCCCGTGCATCGTCGTACATTTCTAGCGTCCTCAGTTGCCGCACTGATTGCTCCGTCTGCCTTTGCCTACCCGGCGGAAACATTTTCCCCAGCGATCTGGAGCGCGTTGCGCGAAACGGATCAGGTGGTGATTCTGAACTACCGCGCCAGTTGGTCCCTGACCTGTCAGATCAAAGCAGAACTGATCGCCGAAGCCATTGCCGAAAACCCGGCTTACGGGCAGCTCACTTTCATCGATGTGGACTGGGACACTTTTGGCCAGTCCCAGATGACAGAACGGCTCAAGGTGGAGCGTCGGTCGACCCTCCTTGTGATGAAGAACGGTGAGGAGCAGGCCCGTCTGGTGAATGAACCTTACGCCCGGCAGGTGCGTGCTCTTTTGGACACGGCCCTTGCTGCCTGAAGGTGCACCACCCAAAGCATACGTTTTCCTGTTGATCCCGGGCTATTCGCTGCTCGGGTTTTCCTGTGCGATTGAGGCGCTCAGCCTCGCCAACCTGCACCCGTCAGGCAACACGTTTTACACGTGGCGGATTGTTGGTGAAACGGGCGCGCCGGTCCCGGCCTATAATGGCGTGACATGCGCTGTCGATGACGCTTTGCCGCCGCTGGATCGTCACGAAACATTGGTGGTCTGCGCAGGCGATGACGCCGCGATCGGCAGCACGCGGCCTGTTCTGAACTGGCTGCGTCGCGAAACCCGCAAGGGCATGGATTTCGGGGCACTTTCCTCTGGTACATACACGCTGGCGTTGGCTGGTTTGCTGGGGGGCAAGCGCGTAACGACCCACTGGCAGTTCCATGACGCACTGGTAGAACTGCTGCCCGACGTGATTATCGAAAACAGTCTGTATTCGATTGATGGCCGCGTGTTCACCACCGCCGGAGGGGCCGGGTCCATGGACATGATGCTGGCTCTAATCAAGGGGGATTACGGGGTCGATCTGGCCACATGGGTTGCCGATCAGATGGTTTATACGGATCCGCGTGGTGCGACCCATGCGCAGCGCCTGTCCCGGCGTGCCCGCCCTGATCTGGTCCATGGCAAGCTGGGTTTGGCGTTGCAGATTATGGAAAACAACCTCGAAGATCCACTGCGCCCCGAGGAAATCGCTGCCCTTGTGTCGATCAGCACGCGCCAGCTGGAGCGACTGTTTGCCAAACACCTGCAAATGCCGCCCAAACGGCACTATCTCAAACTGCGGCTTGAGAAAGCACGTGGGTTATTGCGTCAAACTTCATTGAGCGTGACGGATATTTGTGTGGCGTGCGGATTCCGCTCGCTTTCCCATTTTTCAAAAAGCTACCGGGCGACGTTCGGGTTAAGCCCGGTGCAAGAAAAACGCGGTACTGCTGCCATATGGTCTGCGTCGCCCTGATTGCGTGGGCTCTGATTGAACTCTATTCAAGGGCAAAGTCGTGAGGTCCGGATGAAACTCCTTTTTGTGCACCAGAATATGCCGGGCCAGTACCGGGAACTGGTCCAATGGCTGGCTGCGCAAAAGGAACACGAGATTTTATTTTTGACCCAGCGGGAAAAGGCGCCTGACA
>JBCBDZ010000170.1:0-7667 GCA_038529225.1 Pseudomonadota bacterium
TCGATATTCGGAAATCTTGGTGGACTGTTTTCGTCAGACATGGCGATCGACCTTGGCACCGCGAACACGCTTGTCTACGTCAAGGGCAAGGGCGTCGTGCTATCCGAGCCATCGGTTGTGGCCTACCACATCAAGGACGGCGTCAAAAAAGTGCTGGCCGTGGGCGAAGATGCCAAGCTGATGCTGGGCCGTACACCCGGCTCGATCGAGGCGATCCGGCCCATGCGTGAAGGTGTCATCGCCGACTTTGACACCGCCGAAGAGATGATCAAGCACTTCATCCGCAAGGTGCACAAACGCTCGACCTTCTCCAAACCCAAGATCATCGTCTGTGTGCCCCACGGTGCCACACCGGTTGAAAAGCGCGCCATTCGCCAGTCGGTTCTGTCTGCCGGGGCGCGGCGCGCGGGGCTGATTGCCGAGCCCATCGCGGCGGCCATCGGTGCGGGCATGCCCATCACTGACCCGACCGGCAACATGGTTGTCGACATCGGCGGCGGAACAACCGAGGTGGCCGTTCTGTCGCTGGGTGACATTGTCTACGCCCGCTCTGTCCGGGTCGGGGGCGACCGCATGGACGAGGCGATCATTTCCTACCTGCGCCGTCAGCAAAACCTGTTGGTGGGTGAAACAACGGCAGAGCGCATCAAGACCTCAATCGGTACGGCCCGCATGCCTGATGACGGGCGCGGCACGTCGATGCAGATTCGCGGGCGCGATCTGCTGAACGGTGTGCCCAAGGAGATCGAAGTGACCCAAGCCCAGATTGCCGAAGCCCTCGCCGAACCGGTTCAACAGATTTGCGAAGCTGTGATGACCGCTCTGGAAACCACGCCGCCCGATCTGGCCGCTGATATCGTGGATCGCGGCGTGATGCTGACGGGTGGTGGTGCGCTCTTGGGCGACCTTGACCTCGCCTTGCGTGAACAGACCGGGCTTGCCGTATCCATCGCTGACGAAAGTTTGAACTGTGTGGCCTTGGGCACCGGCAAGGCGCTGGAATATGAAACGCAATTGCGACACGCCATCGATTACGACAGCTAGGCGGGTGGGCGAAGGCCGACAAACAGTTTTCTTGCCCCAAAGCGGCAAATAGCAGACCATCAGACCAATCTCTCAACCGAGGTGAGGTATCTTGGCCAAGGACAGCACGAATGTGGACTATGCCGGCCCGCTGCGGCGGCTGGTTCTGGCTGTGCTGGTGCTGATCCTGACGGGCATTTTCCTGCTTTGGCGGATTGACAGCCCTCGGGTCGAAAGGTTCCGCGCGCAAGTGACGGATCAGATCGTGCCCAACCTCGACTGGGCGATGGCGCCCGTGACCGGCACAATCAACCTTGTGCGCGATTTCCAAAGCTACCGCCGGATTGTGGAACAGAATTCTGAACTGCGCCGCGAACTACGCCAGATGCAAAGCTGGAAGGAGGCCGCTCTTCAACTCGAACAGGAAAACGCGCGGCTGCTTGATCTCAACAACGTCCGCCTCGACCCGCGCCTCACTTACATCACAGGCGTGGTGCTGGCGGACTCCGGGTCCCAGTTCCGCCAGTCCGTCCTGCTGAATGTCGGTGCACGCGATGGCATTGTCGAAGGTTGGGCGACGATGGATGGCATTGGCCTCGTCGGGCGCATCTCTGGCGTCGCGCAGAACACCAGTCGCGTGATCATGGTGACCGACGCCTCAAGCCGCATCCCGGCCATCATCCAACCTTCGGGCCAACGCGCGATCGTCGCAGGCGACAATTCGGCCGCTCCACCAATCGACTTTCTGGAAAACCCCGACCTCGTGCGCCCCGGCGACCGTGTGGTCACAAGCGGGGATGGGGGCGTGTTTCCTGCGGGGCTGCTTATGGGGCAGGTCGCAGCGGACCCTGGCGGGCGGCTGCGGGTCCGGTTGGCTGCCGACTACGAACGGCTCGAATTCCTGCGCGTTTTGCGCCACTATGGAAATGAGCCCGTATCCGATACAACGGACGTTCTTGACGGCAATGCCACGTCGCCGGAAGCGCCCGAAGAACTGACGGTGGTGACTGAATGAACGAGCAGGTCTCCTCTCGCCTTTGGACCATGCGCCTTGGTTTTGCGCTGTTGGTGCTGGCCATCCTGTTTTTTCATCTGTTGCCTTTGCAAACCGGGGCCGGGGGTCTCATCTGGCCGAACTTTGTGCTGTGCTTCGGGCTGGCCTGGTCGGTGCGGCGCCCCGAATTTGTGCCGACCATCCTCCTGGCGGTGGTTTTTCTGATCGCTGACCTGCTGCTCCAGCGCCCACCGGGCCTCTGGGCCGTTCTGGCACTGATTGCGTGCGAGCAGATGAAGACGCAGTCGCGGGCCTTGCGGGATGCGTCGCTTGCCAGCGAATTCGTGTCTGTCGCCGTTTGGATCGCGGGCACCGGGATCGCCTATCAACTGATCCTTGCTTTGCTGCTGGTGGAACGCGCGCCGCTGGTCCCCGCGCTGATCCAGATTGTGGTCACGGTTCTCGCGTATCCATTGGTTGTTGCAGTCACCCATGGTCTGTTGAGGGTACGCAAGGCCGCACCGAACGAGATGGGCAGCAAGGGGGTGCGCTCGTGAAACGGCCCCGCGTGGACATCGAAGCGAACCACCGCCTGATCACCCGGCGGGCGGCGATCCTTGGCGGGGTGCAACTGGCATTTGTCGGCGCGCTGGGCGCGCGGATGCAATTCCTGCAGGTCGATCAGGCCGACCAGTTCCGCCTGTTGGCAGAAGAAAACCGGATCAACATGCGCATCATCCCGCCCTCGCGCGGTGAAGTGTTTGACCGCAACGGCGTGGCGCTGGCCCGCAACGCGCCCAGCTACCGCATCGTCGTTGTGCGCGAGGATGCGGGTGACGTCGAAGAGGTGCTGGAAAGACTGGGTAAGGTCATTGCGCTCGACCCTGAAGAAGTCGAACGGGCCATGGCCGAAATGAAGCGGTCCGCGCCGTTCCTACCGATCACGGTCGCCGATGAAGTCACGTGGGAAGACCTGAGCCGCGTGAGTGTCAATGCGCCTGCCTTGCCCGGTGTGACGCCCGAGGTTGGCCTGAGCCGCGTCTACCCTTTCGGGTCGGATTATGCCCACGTGCTGGGGTATGTGGGTCCGGTCAGCGACTACGATCTCGAACGCCTCGAAGACCCCGACCAGTTGCTGCGCATCCCCCGCTTCCAGATCGGCAAGGTCGGTGTCGAGGCCAAGGCCGAGGACCTGCTGCGCGGCAAGGGCGGCGCAAAACGGGTCGAGGTCAATGCCACGGGCCGCGTGATGCGCGAGCTGGATCGCCGCGAAGGTACGGCAGGGTCAGACCTGCAACTGACCATCGATTCCAAACTCCAAAGCTATGTGCAGGCCCGCCTCAACGGAGAAAGCGCAAGCACGGTCGTGATGGATTGCACGAATGGAGATGTTCTTGCCATCTCGTCTGCACCCACATACGACCCGAACCTTTTCGTGCGCGGGATTTCGACCCGGGATTATGCTGCGCTGACTGAAAACAAGTACCGTCCGCTGGCCTCCAAGACTGTGCAGGGCATCTATCCGCCCGGCTCGACCTTCAAGATGATCACGGCCATGGCCGCGCTCGAAGAGGGATTGATCGGCCCGGACGACACCGTCTATTGCCCCGGTCATCTTGAGGTCTCCGGGCGGCGTTTTCACTGCTGGAAACGCGCCGGGCACGGCTGGGTCAACCTGCAAAACTCGCTGAAGCAATCCTGTGACGTCTATTACTACGATCTGGCCGTAAAGGTCGGGATTGAAAAGATATCGGCCATGGCCAACCGCTTTGGTCTTGGCATCCGCCACGATGTGCCGATGTCTGCGGTGGCGGCTGGTCTCACCCCGACCAAGGACTGGAAGCTGCGCACCCACGGGGATGACTGGCGCGTCGGCGACACGGTCAATGCCTCCATCGGGCAGGGGTACATGTTGGCCTCGCCGCTGCAACTCGCGGTGATGGCCGCGCGACTGGCCAGCGGGAACGAAGTCAAACCGCGTTTGATCAAATCCGTTGACGGGGTCGAGCAGCCCGAGCTTGGCGGGGCGAGCCTTGGCCTGAATGAAAACAACTTGCGCAAGATGCGGCGGGCCATGTTCGATACGGTCAACGACCGACGCGGCACGGCCTATGGCAGCCGGATCATCGATGACGCGATGCGGATGGCGGGCAAGACGGGCACCAGTCAAGTGCGCAACATCACCGCGGCTGAACGTGCGCGCGGTGTCACCCGCAACGAAGACCTGCCATGGGAGCGGCGCGACCATGCGCTGTTCGTCAATTATGCCCCTGCCGACAATCCAAAATACGCCGTCGCGGTGGTGGTCGAACATGGCGGTGGCGGGTCGCGGGCCGCAGCACCAATCGGGCGGGATGTGACGCTGCAAGCACTCTATGGCGGTGATCCCCCGCTTGAGGCCTACCCGACCAAGGACCGCGAACGCATCCGCGAACAACAGGAAAAGTTGCGCGCCATCCAGCCGGTGGCCAACATCACCGGCAATGATCAGGCATGAGTTATCTTGAGTACAATGCGAAGTACGTCCCGACCGGTCCGCGCAAAATCCTGTACCTGAACTGGCCGCTTGCGCTGCTCCTGGCAGCGGTCGCCGGGGTCGGGTTTCTCATGCTCTATTCGGTGGCTGGCGGGTCCTACACGCCGTGGGCCGAACCTCAGATGAAACGCTTTGCCGTCGGTTTTGTGTTGATGATCATGGTTGCAATGGTTCCGGCATGGTTCTGGCGCAATATGGCGTCTGTCGCCTATCTCGGCTCGCTCATGCTGCTTCTGGCGGTCGAGTTCTTTGGCTCGGTCGGTATGGGTGCGCAGCGCTGGATCGATCTGGGGTTCATCCGGCTTCAACCGTCCGAATTGATGAAAGTCACGCTCGTTCTTATGCTGGCCGCCTATTATGACTGGCTGCCTTCGGCCAAAAAGTCGCGGCCCATCTGGGTACTGCTGCCAGTGATCCTGATCCTTGTTCCGACGGCATTGGTGCTGCGACAGCCTGACCTTGGAACTTCGATCTTGCTGATGGCCGCAGGCGGCGGGCTGATGTTTCTGGCCGGTGTACACTGGGCCTATTTCGCAGCGGTGATCGCCGCAGGTGCAGGCCTGATCACGACCGTACTGCAATCGCGCGGCACATCCTGGCAATTGTTGCAGGATTACCAGTTCCGGCGGATTGATACCTTTCTTGACCCAAGCTCGGATCCGCTTGGTGCAGGGTACCACATCACGCAATCCAAGATCGCGCTGGGTTCTGGCGGATGGACCGGGCGTGGGTTCATGCAAGGCACGCAGTCGCGGCTGAACTTCCTGCCGGAAAAGCACACTGACTTCATCTTCACGACGCTGGCCGAAGAATTCGGCTTTGTCGGGGCATTCTCTCTGCTGGTTCTCTATGCGCTGATTATACTGTTCTGCGTGGTCTCGGCACTGGCGAACAAGGACAGGTTTTCGTCCCTGCTGACGCTGGGCATCGCTCTCAACTTCTTCCTCTTCTTCGCGGTCAACATGTCGATGGTCATGGGGCTCGCGCCTGTTGTCGGCGTCCCCTTGCCATTGGTCAGCTATGGCGGGTCGGCCATGCTGGTCCTGATGCTTGCCTTTGGACTGGCCCAAAGCGCACATGTTCACCGCCCCCGCTAAAGGAACTGCCATGGCCCTCTTTCACCTCGCTTTCAACGTCGCCGATCTGGACGACACACGCGCATTCTACGGCGATCTGTTGGGCTGTGCCGAAGGGCGCAGCACAGACACCTGGGTGGATTTCGACTTTTTCGGGCACCAGTTGTCCTGCCATCTGGGCACGCCTTTTGCCTCGACCCCCACGGGCAAGGTGGGCGATCACGACGTGCCGATGCCGCATTTTGGCGTGGTCCTGCCGATGACTGACTGGCGTGCGCTTGCCGATAGACTGACGGCAAAAGGCGTCGATTTCATCCTCGCCCCGCAAATCCGCTTCGAAGGAGAACCGGGCGAACAAAGCACAATGTTCTTCACCGACCCCGCAGGCAACCCGATCGAGATCAAGGGCATGGCCAGCCTCGACGCCGCCTTTGCCACATGAGCGTCAACGTGCTGTTCGCAGCGCAGGCCAAGCAATGGCCTGTCTATGAAACACCGCTGCAGAGTGAGATCGCGGCAGTCGGAATTGACGCGCACCTCGCCACCGATATCCCGGCCGACGAGGTTGACTACATCGTCTACGCCCCCAATTCCGACCTTCAGGATTTTGCGCCCTACACCCGCGCCAAGGCCGTGCTGAACCTTTGGGCCGGGGTCGAAGCTATCGTGGGCAATCCCACACTGCACCTGCCTCTGGCACGCATGGTTGACCCCGCATTGACCCAAGGGATGATCGAATGGGTCACGGGCCATATCCTGCGCCTGCATCTGGGCATGGACGCGCACATCAACGCCGCCCCCGGCACGTGGAAACCTCTACCGCCGCCCTTGGCGTTTGACACCCGAGTGACCATTCTGGGCTTGGGCGAGCTGGGCGCAGCCTGCGCCACAGCCCTCGCAACGTTTGGCTTTGACGTGGCAGGCTGGAGCCGCACGCCCAAAGCGATCGAAGGCATCACCTGCCTTTCAGGCGCGGATGGGCTCGACGCAGCGCTCAAACGGTCGGATTACTGCGTCCTGCTGTTGCCCAGCACGGCGCAGACTGAAAACACGCTGACCGCCCGGACGCTCGCGCTGATGCCCAAAGGGGCGCGCATCCTGAACCCCGGGCGCGGACCACTGATCGACGATGACGCTCTGCTGGCCGCCCTGGACACAGACCAGATCGGACATGCGACGCTGGACGTCTTCAGGATCGAACCCCTGCCACAGGACCACCCTTACTGGACCCATCCCAAGGTGACCGTCACACCCCACGTCGCGGCAGAAACCCGCGCTGCCTACTCGGCCAAAACGATCGCCGAAAACATTCGGCGCGGAGAGACGGGGGAGCCATTTCTACACCTCGTGGACAAACAGGCAGGATACTAACGCCCCCATCTTCTCTGTTTAAAAAAATCCTGGGGAGTCCGAAGGACGGGGCAAAGCCCCTAAAAAATGTCGTGGCGCAGCCTCATTGGGATCACGCGGCGAGGCCACGGCCCTTCAGCAATGCTTCAACGCCGGGCAAGCGCCCGCGAAACGCGGTGTACAACTCCCCCGCATCCATGGACCCGCCGGTGCTCAGGATATGCGCCTCAAGCGCCTGGGCCTGTTCGGGATCAAAGGGTCCGCCTGCCTCTTCAAAGGCGGCAAATGCATCTGCATCCATCACTTCGGACCACATGTAGCTGTAATACCCCGACGAATAGCCATCGCCTGCAAACACATGGGCAAAATGTGGGGTCGCATGTCGCATGGATATTGCAGCCGGCATGCCCAGATCGGCGAGGACTTCCGCCTGTTTGGCCATGGGATCCGCCGGCGCGGCCCCGTCGTGGAAGGCCAGATCGACCAGGGCCGAGGCGACATATTCCACCGTCTGGAAACCCATGTCATAGGTTGCCGCCGCCAGCACGTTTTCCAGCAAGGCCGCAGGCATCGCTTCGCCCGTCTCGGCATGCACCGCATATTCCCGCAGCACCTCGGGCACCTCTGTGGCGCGTGATTTTGTCGAATTGCCCAGCCAGCTTTATGAACACTGGCTGGAGGTGCCCGA